>NZ_MEGP01000009.1:0-76824 GCF_001725555.1 Thiobacillus sp. SCN 63-57
TACCTCGCAACATTCGCGGGCTTTCTCTACTGGTGCGAACAGAACCACTTCTGCGCCGAAGGCTTGGCCAAACACTGCACGCGCTTCACCAAGAGCAACAAGGACCCGGACCCGTTCACCTATCAGGAGTACAGCGCACTAATCACGAAGGGTTGTCTGCACCCAGTGGACGCAGCCTCAGTGACACTCGCGTTCTACACAGGCCTGCGGCCAGGTGAGTTATGCGGGCTCGCCGTGGAGGACATTGCCGCGGATCTGAGCAAGCTGACGGTGCGGCGCTCGGTCACGCAGTCGCTCACTTTCAAGATTCCGAAGACGAACAAGGAACGTACCATTCTGCTGTTCCCACCAGCACAAGCCGCGCTCAAGGTGCTGATCGAAGATGCACTGACGCGCGATGCGATAGACTTGGAAGTCTGGCTGAATCGTCATGAGTCGCGCGTTGATCGCGCCCGGCTGCTGTTATCGCCGAAGACGCAGGCGCGCAAGACCAACGTGAATGCGTGGTACGTGCCGAGCGCATGGAACACCAAATGGGCCAACCTGACCAGGCGCGCCGAGGTACGGCATCGCCCGCCTTATCAGACCCGCCACACCTACGCCTGCTGGAACCTCTGCTCGTGAAAGTCTATGGCCGCTGGATAGATTCGGAGTCCCCCAGAGAGCTGGGGCGCATCTGGCAGGGCATGAAAAAACTCGTTCAAATTGCCCCAAATTTGCCCCAATAATTGCACTATGCTTCGATAAGCTATTGATAAATATGAATAACATAGACTTATCTAAGCACACGCCAATGATGCAGCAGTACCTCGGGATCAAGGCACACCATCCCGACATGCTGCTGTTCTACCGCATGGGCGACTTCTACGAGCTGTTCTTCGAGGATGCCGAAAAAGCGGCGCGACTCCTCAACATCACTCTCACGACGCGCGGCGCCTCGGCGGGCACGCCGATCAAGATGGCCGGGGTGCCTTACCACAGCGTCGAGCAATACCTGGCGCGGTTGCTGAAGCTGGGTGAATCGGTGGTGATTGCCGAGCAGGTGGGCGATCCCGCAACGTCGAAAGGTCCGGTCGAACGTCAGGTTACGCGCATCGTGACGCCGGGCACGCTGACCGATTCTGGCCTGCTGGACGAGACACGCGACACACTGATTCTGGCGATTGCGCCCGGTCCAGCCAGGCTCGGTATCGCCTGGCTCAATCTCGCCGCCGGGCGTTTCCAGGTCACCGAAATCCACGCCACAGCCCTGCCCGCCCTGCTGGCGCGGGTGCGCCCAGCGGAAATCCTCGCGCCAGACGACTTCATTCTTGAGGGCACCGCCTGTGCGGTACGTCGGCTGGCACCGTGGCAATTCGATGCGGACGGCGCACAGACCCGCCTGGCGCAGCAATTCGGCAGTCGCGATCTCACCGGCTTCGGTGTGGCCGATCTGGCTTTGAGCATCGCCGCCGCGGGCGCGCTGCTCGACTATATCCAGAGTACGCAACGTACTGCGCTACCGCATATCCAGGCCATCCACGCCGAACGCGACAATGACTTCGTGCAGCTCGACGCCGCTACTCGGCGCAACCTGGAACTCACCGAAACCCTGCGCGGCGAGGCGGCGCCAACCCTCTTGTCGGTACTCGACACCACCGCCACCGGCATGGGCACGCGCCTGCTGCGCCACTGGCTGCACCATCCGCTGCGTGACCGCGGAATCCTGATCCAGCGGCGCGATGCCATCGGCGTGCTCGCCGAACTGCCCGACACCGCCGCCACCCTTACCCGGCTACTGAAAAGCTGCGCCGACGTGGAGCGGATCAGTGGCCGCATCGCCCTGAAAAGCGCCCGTCCGCGCGACCTGTCGGGCCTGCGCGACACCCTGGCGCAGCTGCCCGAACTTGCCGCCGCGCTGCCCGACGACCGTGCACACCTTTCGGCACTGCAATCCCGACTCGCCGCCCGCCCCGAGCTGCATACCCTGCTCGCGCAAGCCATCCAATCCGAACCCGCCAACGTGTTGCGCGAAGGCGGCGTCATCGCCGATGGGTACGACGCCGAACTCGACGAGTTGCGCGCCCTGACGCGCGACGCGGGCGCCTTCCTGCTCGAACTGGAAACCCGCGAACGCGCGCGCTCAGGTATCGGCAGCCTCAAGGTCGAATACAACAAGGTGCACGGTTTCTACATCGAGGTCAGCCGCGCGCAATCGGAAAACGTGCCGGACGATTACCGCCGCCGGCAGACGCTCAAGAATGCGGAGCGCTACATCACGCCCGAGCTGAAGGCCTTCGAAGACAAGGCGCTGTCGGCACAGGACCGGGCGCTGGCACGCGAAAAAGCATTATTCGAGGCGCTGCTGGAAACACTGACGCCGCATGTGCCGGCGTTGCTTACAATTGCCGCCGCGCTGGCCGAGATCGACGTACTGGCGAGCCAGGCCGAACGCGCCGCTTCGTTGAAATTATGTGCGCCCGATTACACCAGTGAGCCAGGCATCCTCATTCGTGGCGGCCGCCATCCCGTGGTCGAGGCACAAGTCGACCACTTCATCGCCAACGACGTCACGCTCAACCGTACGCGGCAGATGCTGCTGATCACCGGTCCCAACATGGGCGGCAAATCGACTTACATGCGGCAAGCGGCGCTGATTGCACTGCTGGCCTGCTGCGGGCTGTGGGTGCCGGCCAGCTCGGCGAAAATCGGCGACATCGACCAGATTTTCACCCGCATCGGCGCCTCCGACGATCTGGCAGGGGGACGTTCGACCTTCATGGTCGAGATGACCGAGACCGCGCACATCCTGCACAACGCCAGCGCCAACAGTCTCGTCCTGCTCGACGAGATCGGTCGCGGCACCTCCACCTTCGATGGCCTCGCACTGGCCTGGGCGGTCGCGCGTCACCTGGTGACCGCCACCCGTGCGTTCACCCTGTTCGCCACCCACTATTTCGAGCTGACCCAACTGGCACAGGAGTTCCGTCAACTCGCCAACGTGCATCTCGACGCCAAGGAGCACGGTGCCGACCTGGTGTTCCTGCATGCGGTGGAAGAAGGCCCGGCATCGCAGAGCTACGGCATCCAGGTCGCCCGGCTCGCTGGCGTACCCAGCCCGGTGATCCATGCTGCGCGGCGCCATCTGCGCGAACTTGAGGACGCACAGCTGCAGCCCGGCCCACAAGGCGATCTGTTTGCCGCCCATCTCCCCAACGACGTGCCGCCTCCCCATCCTGCGCTCGACCAGTTGCGCGAACTCGACCCCGACACCCTCACGCCAAAGGCGGCGCTCGACATGCTTTATGCCTTGAAGGCACTGACGGATACTTCGCCATGAAGTCGCTTCGCCTCGATACCGCTGAGCTCGATCTCGACTTCAATGCCGCGCTCAAATTGGCGACGGCCATCGCCCTCCATCACCTAGGGGACGACACCATGTTGTTGAGCTGGTACGATCGCGAGCGCGATCTCGAATCGCCAGCCGGAGTAAGCGAATGTCACGAAGGCTGCGCCACAAAAGGATCCTGGGACTATGCGCTCAACCGTGGGGCGCGCCTGGCTGTCGATTTCGATTCCGGGCGTTATACCTTCTGCTTCCTGTAAGCCGCGTATCAGGACAACTGGGCATGCCCAACCCGCAGCATGGACAGCCCGATCGGCCTTAGACCTGTAATTACGCAATCGAGACCACGATATGAAAGCCAGCGAAATGCGTATTGCAGACCCGAATGCCCTTCGCATTGCCGATGAAGGCGACATCCTCAAGGAATGCCTGCCGCTGCCTGGCGCAAAAGTGCTTGAACTCGGTTGCGGCAAGGCGGAGAAGACCCGCTTGGTCGCCCAAACGGCTGCCTCGGTGCTTGCCCTGGAAGTGGATGTCATGCAGCTCGCCGAAAATCAGGCAGCGGAAAAACCGGGCAACGTCCAATTCGCGTTTGGCGGTGCAGAAAGCATCCCGGCAGACGATTCGAGCGTCGACATCGTCCTGATGTTCAAATCTCTGCACCACGTTCCGATCGAACGGATGGACGATACCTTCTCCGAGATCCACAGGGTATTGAAACCGGGTGGCCTGGCATACATCTCGGAACCCGTCTATGCCGGCGACTTCAATGAGATCCTGCGGCTGTTCCACGACGAGAAAGTGGTGAGGGAAGCCGCTTTCGCGGCAGAAATGAAAGCCGTTACGACTCAGCGGCTATCACTCGTATCACAGACTTTTTTTTCTGCAACCGATGCACTTCGACGATTTCAGCCAGTTCGAGAATCGGATACTCAAGGTGACCCACACCGAGCATCGTTTATCCCCTGCGCTTCACGAAACCGTACGCTCGGGATTCAATCGCCATATGTCGCCAAGCGGGGCAACTTTCCATATGCCCATCCGGGTCGATCTTTTCAGAAAAGACGGCCCGTAGTGGATCGGACTTGGATACTCGCTTAAGACTACGCTTGGCTGGCCACGACCCGAACGGTCTGCCCTAGGCACCGCACCGTCTGGTTCGCTCGGATTTTCGCCGTCTTGCGGCTTTCGGGCTGGCTGTCGACGGTGACATCGCCGTTGGCGATCAGGTGCTTGCCCTGCCCGCTGCTGTCGGCGATACCGCTGAGTTTGAGCAGATCGCAAAGCGCGACGTGTTCGCCGCGCAGTTTGAATTCCAGTGTGTCCATGCCTATGCGCCGCGCCGCCGCCACAGATAGCGGTAGACGAAGCCGGGATACGCAAACACCACGAATAGCGAGGCGTTGACCGCATAGAACTCCCAGTCCTGATGCTGAATATCGCCGAGCTTGCCTTCCAACAGGCGCGCGATGCCCCCCACCACGAAAAACAGCACCACCAGTTCCAACAGCCGCCAGGCAAAATTTTTCGCGCCTGCTTTGGGCCGTATGACGAAGAAGATCCGCTCGATGAGGAAAGGCAGGTTGGCAGCGATGAACGCCAGGATCAGCAGCAGGGTAGTCGAGAAATTCACGGTGGATCCGAAAAGCTAGATAACGCCGGAGCAGACCCGCCCCGGCACGATTTGGTTCAAATATTCCGGTTCAGAAAGACGCACGGATGGCGTGGATGCATACTGCCATCAACGGCTGCGGCATGATCCCCAGCGCCAGAATGGCCAGTCCGTTGATCGACATGACGACACGGGCATCGGGGCTCGCTGCAATCGGGACCGCATCGTGCGGCGCGTCGAAGTACATCAGTTTGACGATGCGCAGATAGTAGAACGCGCCGATCAGGGAAAACAGCACTGCCGCCACCGCCAGCCACACATAACCGATCTCGACCACGGCCTGCAGCACCGACAGCTTGGCATAGAACCCCACGGTAGGCGGCACGCCGGCCATCGAGAACATCAGCAGCAGCATCATGAACGCCAGCCACGGGCTGCGGCGGTTCAGGCCTTTGAAGTCCTCCAGCCGATCTGCCTCGAAACCGGCTCGCGACAAAAGCAGAATCATGCCGAAACCGCCCAGACTCATCAGCGCGTACGCCAGTACATAGAACATCGCGCCGCCATAGCCGTTCTGCGAGCCGGCGAGGATGCCCAGCAGCATGAAGCCCATGTGCGAAATGGTCGAATAGGCAAGCATCCGCTTCAGGTTGCTTTGCGCAATGGCCGCGATGTTGCCAAGCGCCATCGACAATACCGCCAGGATCACCAGCATGCCGCGCCAATCATTCACTTGCGATTCCAGCCCCTGTCCCAGAATACGGATCACGAAGGCAAATGCGGCGATCTTGGGCGCGGAGCCGATGAACAACGTCATCGCGGTCGGCGCGCCATGATAGACGTCGGGTATCCACATATGGAACGGCACCGCGCCAAGCTTGAACGCCAGGCCCGCCACGATGAAGACGATGCCGAACACCAGCGGGATGCGCAGGTCTGTGCCGTCCTGCAGGGCGATGGCGATATCCCCCAGACTCAGCGAACCGGTGACGCCGTAGACCATCGACATGCCATAGAGCAGCATGCCCGACGCCAGCGCACCCAGCACGAAATATTTCATCGCAGCCTCGGTTGCCACGCTGGAGTCGCGCTGCAACGCAACCATGGCATAGAGCGACAACGACAGCAGTTCGAGGCCGAGGTACAGCGTCAGGAAATGGCTGGCCGACACCATCACCATCATGCCCAGCAGCGCGAACAACGCCAGCACGAAGAACTCGCCCTTGTAGAGCCCACGCTGACGCAGGTAATCGCGCGAATACACCAGCACGACGGCCACTGTCAGATAGAGAAACAGCTTCAGCACGTCGGACAGCGGATCGTCGATGAACAGCCCGCCCAGCGTCAGCACTGGCAGGGTGGAAAAATCACGTAGGGTAAGAAAGGCCGCTCCGGCCAGCGTGACAAGTGAAAGAAGATAGGCCAGATAACGTTTTCCGTCGCTGGCTGCAGCGTCGACCACCAGGATCAGCGAGACCATGGCCAACACGAACATCTCAGGAAAAACAGGCGCGAATTGCATAAGGGCGTGGCGCATTTTTGAACCTTAAGGCAGTTTGCTTCGGGCGACATGCGCCAACAGGTCGACTACCGACACATGCATGACATCGGTGAACGGCTTGGGATAGAGCCCCATGGCCAGCACAAGGATGGCGAGCACGCCGAGCAGCAGGACCTCGCGCGCGTTGAGGTCGCGCATTTCCTCGACGTGCGGGTTGGTGACACTGCCGAACACCACGCGTTTGTACATCCACAGCGTGTAGGCTGCGCCCCAAATCAGCGTGGTGGCGGCGATGAAGGCGAACCAGAAATTGACCTGGGTTGAAGCCATGATGACCATGAATTCGCCGACGAATCCGCTGGTGGCCGGCAGACCCGCGTTGGCCATGGCGAACAGCATGAAGAGCGCAGCGAATACCGGCATCCTGTTCACCAGGCCGCCGTAGTCCTTGATCTGGCGCGAATGCAGCCGATCGTACATGACGCCGATGCAGAGGAACAGTGCGGCGGAGACGAAGCCATGCGAGATCATCTGCACCAAGCCGCCCTCCAGGCCGAGTGGATTGAACAGGAAGAAGCCGAGGGTGACGAAACCCATGTGCGCAATCGACGAATAGGCGATGAGCTTTTTCATGTCGGCCTGGACCAAGGCGACGAGGCCGATGTAGGCGACTGCGATCAGCGACAGCAGGATGACGAACCAGGCGAATTCGTGGCTGGCGTCCGGCAGGATAGGCAGGATGAAACGCAGAAAGCCGTAGGCGCCGACCTTGAGCGTGATGGCCGCCAGCACCACCGAGCCGCCGGTGGGCGCCTCGACGTGGGCGTCGGGCAACCAGGTGTGCACCGGCCACATCGGCACTTTGACGCCGAACGCCAGCAGGAAGGCGAAGAACATCAGCGACTGGGCCGTCATGCCGAGCGCGGTGGTATGCCAGGTCTGAATGTCGAAGCTGCCGCCGGACTGGAAGTAGAGATAGATCATCGACACCAGCATCAGCAGCGAGCCGAGCAGCGTGTAGAGGAAGAACTTGAACGCGGCATAGACGCGGTTCGGCCCGCCCCAAACGCCGACGATCAGGTACAGCGGGATCAGCATGCCTTCGAAGAAGACATAGAACAGGATGCCGTCGAGCGCCGCAAACACGCCGTTGATGAGGCCGGACATGATGAGGAAGGCCGCCATGTACTGCGCGACCTTGTCCTGGATCACCTGCCAGCCCGCGATCACCACCAGCACGGTGACGAAGCTGTTCAGCAGGATCAGCGGCATCGAGATGCCGTCGACGCCCAGATGGTAATGGATGTTGAACGCCGGGATCCACGCGGCCTTCTCGACGAACTGCATCGCCGAGGTGGTGGTGTCGAATCCGCTGGCCAGCGGAATCGCCACGATCAGGCCCAGCAGCGCACCGGCCAGTGCCAGCCAGCGTGCGAGTGCCGCGTTGCGGTCGGAGCCGGTGGCAAGCACGATCACCCCGGCCAGAATCGGAACCCAGATGACGAGGGAAAGGAAGTTGTTCAGCATGGCTCAGTTCAAGCGCGCAAACCACGTCACCAGGGCAAACACCCCGATCAGCATGGCGAAGGCGTAGTGGTAGATGTAGCCCGACTGGAAGGCCTTGACCAGGCGCGAGAAACGTTCGACCAGATGCGCCGAACCGTTGACGAAAAAACCGTCGATCATGTTCTGGTCGCCACGCCGCCACAGGCTGCCCCCGAGCGCACGTGCGCCTTTGGCGAATACCCAGCTGTAGAGTTCGTCGAACCAGTATTTATTGAGCAGCATCCGGTGCAGGAAGCTGAAGCGCTGGGCAATGGCCGCCGGAATATCCGGGCGCTTGAGGTAGAAGAATGCCGACAGGCCGACGCCCGCCACGGCCAGCCAGAACGGCAGCGTCGCCAATGCATGCAGCCCCATTTCCATGGCACCGTGGAATTCCTGATTCAGTTCGTGCATCACCGGATGGCGGTCAGCGACGTAGATCGCGCTGCCGAAAAAGTCGCCGAACAGCATCGGTTCGATGGTCATGTAGCCGATCGCGAGCGATGGAAGCGCCAGCGCAAGCAAGGGGCCGGTGACCACCCACGGCGTTTCGTGCGGCTGGACGTCATGGCCCTGGCCATGCGCCCCATCATGCCCGGCGCCGGCATGGCCGTGATGGGCGTCGGGCTCGTTGCCATGCCCATGCCCTTGATGGAAACGTTCCTTGCCGTGGAATACCAGGAAATACATGCGGAAGGAATAGAAGGCGGTGACGAACACGCCCGCCAGCACGGCGAAATAGGCGAAGCCCGCGCCCGGCAGATGCGACACCTTGGCCGCTTCGATGATGCTTTCCTTGGAATAAAAGCCCGACAGGAAAGGCGTGCCAATCAGCGCCAGCGATCCGATCAGCGAGGTCACCCAGGTGATCGGCATGTATTTCTTCAGGCCACCCATGTAACGGATGTCCTGGTTATGGTGCATGGCGATGATCACCGAACCGGCGGCCAGGAACAGCAGGGCCTTGAAGAAGGCATGCGTCATCAGGTGGAATACCGCGACCGAATAGGCCGACGCGCCGAGCGCGACCGTCATGTAGCCGAGCTGCGACAGGGTCGAATAGGCCACCACGCGCTTGATGTCGTTCTGCACCATGCCGAGGAAGCCCATGAACAAGGCCGTGATCGCGCCGATCACCATGATGAAGCTCAGCGCCGTGTCGGACAGCTCATACAGTGGCGACATGCGCGCGACCATGAAGATGCCGGCGGTCACCATCGTCGCCGCATGGATCAGCGCGGAAATCGGTGTCGGGCCTTCCATCGAGTCAGGCAGCCAGACGTGCAGCGGGAACTGTGCCGACTTGCCCATCGCGCCGATGAACAGGAGGATGCCGATCACGCTCATCAGCATCCATGGTGTGTCAGGCCACAGGGTGATGGTTTCGCTGGCGAGCGACGGCGCCTTGGCGAACACCGTGGCGTAGTCGAGCGAGCCGAAATGCGCCAGCACCAGGCCGATGCCCAGGATGAAACCGAAGTCACCGACCCGGTTGACCAGGAAGGCCTTGAGGTTGGCGTAGATCGCCGTTTCCTTGGTGTACCAGAAGCCGATCAGGAGGTAGGACACCAGGCCCACCGCTTCCCAGCCGAAGAACAGCTGCAGGAAGTTGTTGCTCATCACCAGCATCAGCATCGAGAAGGTGAACAACGAAATATAGCTGAAGAAGCGCTGATAGCCCGGATCGTCGTGCATGTAGCCGA
This sequence comes from Thiobacillus sp. SCN 63-57, assembly GCF_001725555.1. Lineage (NCBI taxonomy): Bacteria > Pseudomonadati > Pseudomonadota > Betaproteobacteria > Nitrosomonadales > Thiobacillaceae > Thiobacillus > Thiobacillus sp. SCN 63-57. The sequence continues at coordinate 9,687 of NZ_MEGP01000009.1, forward strand.
TGGTGTAGACGTGCACCATCAGCGAGACAAAGGTGACGACCAGCATCATCATCGCCGTCAGCGCATCGACCAGAAAGCCCACTTCGAAATGCAAATCACCCAGCGTCATCCACGTGTAGACGGTGCCGTTGAAAGTGTGGCCGGCAAGCACGTCCTGGAACACCAGCACCGAGGCGACGAACGACACCGCCACGCCGGCGATGGTGACGACGTGGGCGCCGGTGCGGCCGACCAGCCTGCCGAACAGGCCGGCGACGATCGCGCCGAACAGCGGCGCCAGCGGCACGACGAGATAGAGCGTCTGCATGTCCACGCGCATCAGCCTTTCAGGTGGTCGAGGTCATCGACGTTGATCGTGTGCAGGTTGCGGAACAGCACCACCAGGATCGCCAGGCCGATGGCGGATTCGGCCGCGGCGACGGTAAGGATGAAGAAGACGAAGATCTGCCCGTGGATATCGCCGAGGTAATGCGAAAACGCGATGAAGTTCATGTTCACCGCCAGCAGCATCAGTTCGATTGCCATCAACAGGATGATCACGTTCTTCCGGTTGAGAAAGATGCCCAGCACGCTGATGGCGAACAGGATGCCGCCCAGCACCAGGTAATGCGATAAGGAAATCATGCGCCGCCCTCCCCTGCGCCCGGCTTCTGCGTGGCCTGCATTTTGACCGCTTCCATCCTGACTATCCGCAGACGGTCGTTGCGCCTGACCTTCACCTGCTCGGCGGGGTCGATGTACTTGCTGTCCTTGCGGCGGCGCAGCGTCAGCGCGATGGCAGCGACAATCGCCACCAGCAGGATCACCGCCGCGAGTTCGAAGGCATAGACGTACTCGGTGTACAGCACCCGCCCAAGTTCCTTGGTGTTGCTGTAATCGGCGGCGTGCGGCGCGGGTGCCCCCATCACCTCGAGGCCGAAGTGGCGTTTGCCGAGTATCAGCGCCATCTCGATCACGAGCAGTGCCGCGACGACGCCCGCCAGAGGCAGGTAATCCCAGAAGCCCTCGCGCAATTTTTCCAGGTTGATGTCGAGCATCATCACCACGAACAGGAACAGCACCATCACTGCACCCACGTAGACCAGAACCAGGGTGATGGCGAGGAACTCGGCCTCCAGCAGCATCCACAGCCCGGCCGCGGTGAAGAACGCCAGCACGAGGTAGAGCGCGGCGTGGACCGGGTTGCGCGCGGTGATGACCCGCAACCCGGCAAACACCAGGATGGCGGCGAAGAAATAGAAAATCGCGGTCGTATAGGTCATTGTCTGGTTTCAGCGGTACTTGGCGTCATCAGCGCGGTCGCGTGCGATCTGTTCTTCGTACTGGTCGCCGATCGCGAGCAGCATGGGCTTGGTGTAGTAGAGGTCGCCGCGTTTCTCGCCGTGGTATTCGAGTATTCGCGTTTCGACGATGGAATCGACCGGGCAGGACTCCTCGCAGAAGCCACAGAAAATGCACTTGGTCAGGTCGATGTCGTAGCGCGTGGTGCGGCGCGTGCCGTCGACACGCTTTTCCGACTCGATGGTGATGGCCAGAGCCGGGCACACAGCCTCGCACAGCTTGCACGCGATGCAGCGCTCCTCGCCATTGGGGTAGCGACGCAGTGCGTGCAGACCGCGGAAACGCGGGGATTGCGGCGTTTTTTCCTCGGGAAACTGCACAGTGATCTTGCGCGCGAACAGATGCCGGCCCGTGAGCATCATGCCGCGCAGGAGTTCGATCAGGAGCAGGCTGCCGAAGAAGTTGGTGATCTGTTTCATCCTAGAAACCGTAGTTGGACGCACTCGATGGTGCGTTCAGGCGAGTGGCTGGCGCGAAGCGACGACGCTGCCTACCGGGGTAGGCAAGGAGAAGCGACAAAGCAAGGCGCTTGTCTGGACGCGGCAGCGGGTGCGCAGCGTACCCAAACCGATGACAAACCGCATCGAAGGCACGGAACTCAGCTCCCATCTGGCCTTTGAGACATGATAAGCGGTCAACTGCGGTTTCTAGGATCATGGCGCGCTCAATGGAAGAGGTACCCATACGGTGTCTGCATCATGCCGCCGACCACGATGATCCAGACGAGGGTGATGGGAATGAATACCTTCCAGCCCAGGCGCATGATCTGGTCATAGCGATAGCGCGGGAAGGTGGCGCGGAACCACAGAAACAGGAACAGCACGAAACCCGTCTTGAGCAACCACCAGACGATGCCGTCGGGCAGGAAGCCCACCGGCGACAGCCAGCCGCCGAGGAACATCAGCGTGGTCAGCGCGGCGATCAGGATCATGTTGGCGTATTCTGCAAGGAAGAACACCGCGAAGGCCATGCCCGAATATTCCACATGGAAACCGGCGACGATCTCGGATTCGCCCTCGGCGACGTCGAATGGCGCACGGTTGGTCTCGGCCACACCGGATATCAAGTAGACAATAAATAACGGGAAGAGCGGCCAGATATACCAGTGGTGCAGACCACCCGCCTGGCCATGCACGATGTCACTGAGATTGAGCGATTGTGCCGCCATCAGCACGCCGACCAGTGCGAAACCCATGGCGATTTCATACGATACGATCTGCGCGGCCGAACGCATGGCCCCGAGGAAGGCATATTTGGAGTTGGACGCCCAGCCCGCGATGATGACGCCGTACACACCCATCGAGGTGATTGCCATCACATACAGTAGTCCAGCATTGATGTTGGCGAGCACGAGCGTGTCAGTGAACGGAATCACCGCCCACGCTGCCAGCGCCGGGGCGATGGCCAGGATGGGACCGAGGATGAACAGGCCGCGGCTGGCCCCCGACGGAATGATGATTTCCTTCATCAGCAGCTTCACCGCATCGGCGATGGGCTGCAGCAGGCCCTGGAAGCCGACGCGGTTGGGGCCGATTCGAACCTGCATCCAGCCGATGATCTTTCTTTCCGCGTAAGTGAGGTAGGCCACGCCCAGCATCAGCGGCACCACCAGCGCCAGGATCTTGATCAAGATCCAGACGACGGTTTGAATGGCTGCCCAGTCCATGCCCACGTTCTCCATCAGACCGGCTCCGCCGTGATCGGGCCGAACATCGGGCCCAGTCCGGCCGTCAACGGATGGCCGCTGGGTATGCGCACACAGTTGTCTGGCAGCAAATCATCGCGCTGGACTTTGAGGGTCAGCGCACTCGCGGTCTGGCGCACCGAGACGCGGCCGTTTTCCTGCAGCCCCAGTTTCGCAATCAACCGGCTGTTCATTCGCGCCACCGGAAGCGACGCATCCAGCGTCATCTGCAATGAGGGCGAGCGACGGACCACGGCGTCGGTCTGGTAGATCGGCACTTCGGCGACACGTTCCAGCCCCTCGCCGGACGAAGGCGGTTCCACCCTGACACCATTGACTTCATTGTCGAGGAAGGCCTGCACCGAGCCCAGAGGCGTGTCGCCCAGCGCATCGCGCAACACTTCTTTGGAATCGTTGTGCTCGAATCCCGCCAATCCGAGCAGGTTGCCCAGGACACGCAGCACCTTCCATGCCGGGCGGGTTTCGCCGAGCGGTTTCACCACCGCGCTGAAGCTCTGCACGCGACCTTCCGTATTGATGAAGGTACCCGAGGTTTCGGTCCACGGCGCGATCGGCAACAACACATCAGCGTAGTCGAGCGACTTGCCTTTGTAGGGCGACATCATCACGACGAACTCCGCCGCGTTGATACTGGCCATCGCCGCGACCGGATCATGAGTGTCGAGTTCGGCTTCCACGCTCAATAGCAGATAGGCACGCAGCGGTTGGGCCAACATCTGCTGGGCATTCAGGCCTTTGACGGCAGGCTGCCCCAGTGCGCCGCATCCCGGAATCGCGCCGACCGCCACTGCGCCGACACTGTTGGCCGCTTCGCCCAGCACGCCGAAGCTGGCGCCCGCGAGGCGGGCCACTTCCTGTGCCAACGCATGAATCTGCGAATAGCTGGGATGATGCTGCGCCATGTTGCCAAGGAACACGGCGCGCGTTTCGCCGCCTGACAGGCTGTCGGCCATCTTGCGTGCGGTGTCGTCAGCCACACCATGCACAGCAAGTTCCGGCACCGGCAGTTTTTTCAGTTCAGCCAGCGCCCGGCATACGCCAGCCAGCGTGGTGGCCAGCTGCGACGGCGCAACGATACGTTTGGCGTGCACCTTGCCAAGGAATTCGTCCTCGTGCGCGTTGATCAGGTTGAGTTCGCCATACCAGCGCACCGACTCGCGGATGCGATGGGCCATCAGCGGATGATCCTTGCGCAGATTGGCACCGACCACCAGCATGCGGTTCAGGCGCGACATGTAGGTCACCGGCATGCCGAGCCAGAACCCCCCGTGCGCCTTGTTGTCGAGCGAAAAGTCCGACTGTCGTAGACGGTGGTCGACATTGCCGCAGCCCATGCCGCGCATCAGTTTTTGCAGCAGGAAGAGCTCCTCCGCCGGTCGATATGGCGTCGACAATGCACCGATCTGCTCGGCAGGAATCGTCTTCAATTTATCCGCGACGAACTCGAGTGCAGCTTGCCAGGTCGTCTCCACCCACTGGCCGTTGTGCTTGACCATCGGCTGGGTCAGGCGCTCGGCCGTGTTGAGGCCTTCATAGGAAAAGCGGTCGCGGTCGGCCAGCCAGCACTCGTTGACGTCCTCGTTCTCGCGCGGCAGCACGCGCATCACCTTGTTGTCCTTGACGTGGACTTCGAGATTGGAGCCGAGGCTGTCGTGCGGGCTGATCGAGGGCCGGCGCGACAGTTCCCAACTGCGGGCCGTGTAGCGGAACGGCTTGCTGGTGAGCGCGCCGACCGGGCACAAGTCGATGACGTTACCCGACAGTTCGGACGCCACCTGGCTTTCCAGGAAGGGCATCACCTCGGTATGCTCGCCGCGGCCCGGCATGCCGAGTTCCATCACGCCGGCGATTTCCTGGCCAAAGCGTACGCAGCGGCTGCAATGAATGCAGCGCGTCATGTCGGTGGCGATGAGTGGACCAAGGTTCTTGTCGCGCACCACCCGCTTGATTTCCTGGTAGCGCGACGACGAGCCGCCGTAACCCACCGCCAGGTCCTGCAGCGTGCACTCGCCGCCCTGGTCGCAGATCGGGCAGTCCAGCGGGTGGTTGATGAGCAGGAATTCCATCACGCTTTTCTGCGCGTTGATGGCGTATTCCGAGCGCGTGTAGACCTTCATGCCATCGGTCACCGGCGTGGCACAGGCAGGCAGGGGCTTGGGGGCCTTCTCCACTTGCACCAGGCACATGCGGCAATTGGCGGCGATGGACAGCTTCTTGTGATAGCAGAAATGTGGAATCGTGATGCCGGCCTGATTCGCCGCATCCATGATGGTGTCGCCGCTTTCGACTTGCAGCGTGCGTCCGTCAATTTCGATATTGAGCGTAGCCATCGTTAAATTCCGTTCAGACCATGCATCGCTTGTGTTCGATGTGGTGCTCGAACTCGCGGCCAAAGTGTTTGAGGAAGCTTTGCACCGGCATCGCCGCCGCGTCGCCCAGGGCGCAGATGGTATGGCCACCGATGCGCCCTGCCACGCTATTGAGCAATTCCATATCTTCGGGCCGACCCTGGCCGTGTTCGATGCGGTGGATCACCCGGTACATCCAGCCGGTTCCTTCGCGGCAAGGCGTGCATTGGCCGCAGGATTCCTCGAAGTAGAAATAGGACAGTCGTTCCAGCGCGCGCACCATGCACACCGTTTCGTCCATCACGATGACCGCACCTGAGCCCAGCATGGAACCCGCCTTGGCGATGGAATCGAAATCCATCGTGCAGTCCATCATGACGTCGGCCGGCAACACGGGCGCGGACGAACCCCCGGGAATGACGGCTTTCAGTTTATGCCCATTCCGTACGCCGCCCGCCATTTCCAGCAATTCGGCAAACGGCGTACCGAGCGGAACTTCGTAGTTGCCGGGTTTGTTGACATGGCCCGAGACTGAAAAAAGCTTGGGCCCACCGTTGTTGGGCTTGCCAAGTTCCAGAAAAGCCTGGCCGCCATGCTGGACGATCCACGGCACCGAAGCCAGCGTCTCGGTGTTGTTGATGGTCGTCGGCTTGCCGTAGAGGCCGAAGCTCGCCGGGAACGGCGGCTTGAAGCGCGGCTGGCCCTTCTTGCCCTCGATCGATTCGAGCAGCGCGGTTTCCTCGCCGCAGATATAGGCGCCGTAGCCGTGATGTGCATGCAGCTGGAAGCAGAAATCGGTACCGAACAGATTATCGCCGAGGTAGCCGGCCTCGCGCGCCTCCTTCAGCGCACGTTCGAAGATTTCATAGATCTCGAAGATCTCGCCATGGATGTAGTTGTATCCAACCTTAGCGCCCAGCACGTAGCCGGCGATCGCCATGCCTTCGATCAGCTGGTGCGGGTTGTAGCGCAGGATGTCGCGGTCCTTGAACGTACCCGGCTCGCCCTCGTCGCTGTTGCACACGATGTACTTGTCGCCCGGGAATGCGCGCGGCATGAAGCTCCACTTCAGGCCGGTCGGAAAGCCCGCGCCGCCTCGTCCGCGCAGCGCGCTGGTCTTCAACTCGGCGATGATGGCGTCACCCGATACCTGTTCGGTGACCACGCGGCGCAACGCCTGGTAGCCGCCGTTGGCGACATAGGTCGCGAGCGACGCCGGATCGTCGAGCGCCTGAGTCCAGCTGCAGACCTGGTGGGTGGGCGTGAGGAGGCTCATTCCATCTTGTCCAGCAGTTCGTCCACCTTCTCGGTCGTCAGGTGGGTATGCATCTTGTGGTTGTTATGCAGGCACATCGGCGCATCGCCGCAGGCACCCATGCATTCGCCTTCCTTCAGCGTGTAGCGGCCGTCCTCGGTGGTCTCGCCGAAGCCGATGCCGAGCTTCCGCTTCAGGTGTTCTGCGATCTCGTTCGCCCCCATCAGCGCACATGGCAGGTTGGTGCACACGGTGATCTTGTGACGGCCCACCGGCTGCGTGTCGTACATGTTGTAGAAGGTCGCCACCTCGTAGGTGGCAATCGCCGGCATCTCCAGATAGTCGGCGACGTACTCGATCACGTCGGGCTTCAGCCAGCCCTTCTCAGCCTGCGCGATGCGCAACGCCCCCATCACCGCAGACTGTTTCTGGTCGGCTGGGTACTTGGCGATTTCGGCATCGATCAACGCGAGTGATTCCTGTGACAACATCAGCGGTCGATCTCCCCGAAAACGATATCCTGCGTGCCGATGATGGCGACGACGTCGGCGATCATGTGGCCACGGCTCATTTCATCGAGCGCTGCCAGATGCGCATAGCCTGGCGCACGGATTTTCAGACGATAGGGCTTGTTGGCGCCGTCGGACACCAGGTAGATGCCGAACTCGCCCTTGGGATGCTCCACCGCGGCATAGGCCTCGCCCGCCGGCACGTGCATGCCCTCGGTGAAAAGCTTGAAGTGGTGGATCAGCTCTTCCATGTTCTGCTTCATCGACAGGCGATCGGGCGGCGCCACCTTGTGATTGTCGACGATGACCGGACCGGGATGCTTGCGCAGCCAGTCGATGCACTGCTTGACGATGCGATTGGACTGGCGCATTTCCTCGATCCGGACCAGGTAGCGGTCGTAGCAGTCGCCGTTGGTGCCTACCGGAATGTCGAAGTCCATGCGGTCGTAGACTTCGTAGGGCTGCTTCTTGCGCAGATCCCATTCGACGCCGGAGCCGCGCAACATGGGGCCGGTGAAGCCCAACGCCTTGGCGCGCTCCGGCGAGACGACGCCGATGCCCACGGTGCGCTGCTTCCAGATGCGGTTGTCGGTCAACAGGGTTTCGTATTCGTCGACATAGGTCGGGAAGCGTTGGGTGAAATCCTCGATGAAGTCGAGCAGCGAGCCCTGGCGGTTGGCATTCATCGACTTCATCGTCGCTTCGTTGCGCGTGTGCTGTGCCTGATAGTGCGGCATGCTGTCCGGCAGATCGCGATAAACGCCACCGGGGCGATAGTAGGCCGCATGCATGCGTGCACCGGATACCGCCTCGTAGCAATCCATCAGGTCCTCGCGTTCGCGAAAGGCATACAGGAACACCGTCATCGCACCGACGTCGAGGGCGTGCGCGCCCAGCCACAACAAATGATTCAGGATGCGGGTGATCTCGTCGAACATCACACGGATGTACTGCGCGCGTTCGGGCACCTCGATGCCGAGCAGCTTCTCGATCGCCATCACGTAGGCATGCTCGTTGACCATCATCGACACGTAGTCGAGGCGGTCCATGTAGGGAACCGACTGGATGAAGGTCTTGTGTTCGGCCAGCTTCTCGGTCGCGCGGTGCAACAGGCCGATGTGCGGGTCGGCACGCTGGATCACCTCACCGTCGAGCTCCAGCACCAGGCGCAACACGCCGTGCGCAGCCGGATGCTGCGGACCGAAGTTCATCGTGTAATTTCTGATCTCGGCCATCAGCGCCCTTCCCCGTAACTTTCATCGCGCACGATGCGCGGGGTGATTTCGCGCGGCTCGATCGATACCGGCTGGTAGATCACGCGCTGCTGGGTCGGGTCGTAGCGCATCTCGACGTTGCCCGAAAGCGGGAAATCCTTGCGGAACGGATGGCCGATGAATCCGTAGTCGGTCAGGATGCGGCGCAGGTCGGGATGTCCCTCGAACACGATGCCATAGAGATCGAAGGCCTCACGCTCGAACCAGTTGGCGGAGGGCCAGATATCGACCGCCGATGCCACCACCGGCAAGTCGTCGTCGGGGCAAAACACGCGGACCCGCACGCGCTGGTTGTTTGAGACCGACAGCAGATGCACGACCACGGCAAAGCGGGCACCTTCCCAGGCGCCGTCGCCATAATCGGAATAATCCATGCCGCACAAATCGATCAATTGCTCGAAACGACAGTCAGGATGATCGCGCAAGGTACGCATGGCGGCCGCATAGGCTTGCGGTTTGACAATCAACGTCAGCTCGCCCAATCGCTCGACAGTTTGCACGAGCGTATCGCCAAGCAGATTTTGCAGACAAAGGGAAAGTGACTCCAGCTTCGCGGACATGGGGGGCGTCTTAGCGGGCGATGGTGTTGGTGCGGCGAATCTTGTTCTGCAGTTGGATGATGCCGAACAGCAAAGCCTCTGCTGTCGGCGGACAACCCGGAACATAGATATCCACCGGCACGATGCGATCGCAACCGCGCACCACCGAATAGGAATAATGGTAATAGCCGCCGCCGTTGGCGCACGAGCCCATGGAAATCACCCAACGCGGCTCGGCCATCTGGTCATAGACCTTGCGCAGGGCCGGCGCCATCTTGTTGCACAAGGTGCCGGCGACGATCATCACGTCAGACTGGCGCGGACTCGGGCGAAACACGATGCCGAAGCGGTCGAGATCGTAACGCGAGGCGCCGGCCTGCATCATCTCCACTGCGCAGCAGGCCAGACCGAAAGTCATCGGCCACATCGAGCCGGTGCGCATGTAATTGATGAGCTGATCGGCCTTGGTGGTGACAAAGCCCTGCTCGAGGACGCCTTCAATACCCATAATTCAGATCATTCCCACTCAAGGGCACCCTTCATCCACTCGTAGACGAAGCCCACAACCAGGATGCCGAGGAATACCATCATGGCAATGAAACCTGCCAGACCGATTTCCTCCAGAACAATGGCCCAGGGAAAGAGAAAGGCTATTTCCAGGTCGAACAGAATGAACAGGATGGCAACTAGATAATAGCGCACATCAAATTTCATGCGCGCGTCCTCGAACGCTTCGAATCCGCACTCGTAAGGGGAGAGTTTTTCGCTGTCGGGGCGGTGCGGTGCCAGCAGGCCACCGGCGATGATCGGGCCAATTCCAAAAGCCAGGCCGACCAGAATGAACAACAGAATGGGGAGGTAATTCTCCAGCACCGGGTTCCTCCGAACTACGCCTGTGTCAGGCTGTTGAGTAATTATGACCCGAGTGTATTAGTGCAGAGCATCGACTGTCAAGCCGAAAAATTGGTATTTTTATCTTAATAATCAATCATTTATTCGATAGCAAACGCTAATGAACAAATCAGGAAATTTGATGGTGCCGACGGCGAGACTCGAACTCGCACGACCTAGGTCACTACCCCCTCAAGATAGCGTGTCTACCAATTCCACCACGTCGGCCAAGGGCATGCGCCCAGACAGGTACTCTTATTACTGCGGGATGTCTCCCGCTTTCGAACCGGCATCCTTGCCCGGCACCTGTGCAGGCATTGCAGGCTGAGCCTGCGTCGGCGCAGGAACAACCACGCGTTGAAGCACGCTGGCAGCCGGTTTGTGCTGCTGCAGTCCGAAATATGCCAGACCCAAACTGGTCAGGAAGAAGAGGCTTGCCAGTACCGCAGTACTCCGGCTCAGGAAGTTGGCTGAGCCGCTGGCGCCGAACAGGCTTCCCGACGAGCCGCTACCGAATGCCGCGCCCATGTCCGCGCCTTTGCCATGCTGCAGGAGCACCAGCGCGATCAGCGCAATGGCAACAATAACGTGAACGACCCAGACCAGTGTTTCCATGCTTGATTCTTACTCGACAACGCTTACTTGGCGGCGGCCCGGCAAATCGCGATGAACTCGTCGGCAACCAGTGAAGCGCCACCAATCAGTCCGCCATCGATATCCGGCTGAGCCATTAATTCTGCCGCATTCGCGGCTTTTACGCTACCCCCGTACTGGATGATCAGCTGTGCCGCCACGCCCGCATCGAGCGCTGCGACTTTGCCACGAATGTAGGCGTGGACGGCCTGTGCCTGCTCCGGCGTGGCCGTCTTACCGGTCCCAATCGCCCATACGGGCTCATAAGCCACCACTGCCTTGGCCAGGGACGCCACACCGGCGACCTTGATCACGGCATCGAGTTGACGCGCCACGACCGCTTCGGTCACGCCGGATTCGCGCTCGTCCAGGGATTCGCCTACGCACAGGATGGGGGTCAGGCCGGCTGCCTGCGCGGCCATGTATTTACTTGCAACCAGTTCATCGGATTCGCCATACAGGCTGCGACGTTCGGAATGTCCGACGATCACATACTTGCAGCCGAAATCCAGCAGCATCGAGGTCGACACTTCACCGGTGAATGCACCCTTGGCTTGTTCGGACACGTTCTGCGCACCCCAGGCAATCGACGATCCGGCGAGTGCGGCCTGCGCTTGTCCAAGATAAGGGAAAGGCACGCATACCGCGGCCTCGATTCCGGTCAAAGCGGGTTTGATTGCAGCCAGCAGGGCGGCGTTTTCAGCCAGGCTGCCGTGCATTTTCCAGTTACCGGCTACGAGCTTCTTGCGCATAGTCTTATCCACAGCAGGAATCTGCCAAACAAAAGTGCGCGATGGTAAGCGCTACGCGCCGGACGGTCAACCGCCCGGCCAAAGCTGCGCGGCGCAATCAGACGAAACGGCCGGCGATGTCGTGGCTCCGGCCGGCATTAACCTTAACGTTCGCTTCGCCCACGTTAGCCTCCTCCGCTACATTACTGGCGGTTAACCAAACCGACCAGTAATGTAGTCTTCCGTCTGCTTCTTGCCCGGGCGCATGAAAATGGTGCCGGTCTCGTTGAATTCGATGAGTTCGCCCAGGTACATGAATGCCGTGTAATCCGAAATCCGCGCGGCCTGCTGCATGTTGTGGGTGACGATGGCAATGGTGTAATCGCTTTTCAGTTCGTTGATGAGTTCCTCGATCTTGGCGGTGGAAATCGGGTCCAATGCCGAGGTCGGTTCATCCAGCAGCACGATTTCGGGCTTCACCGCCACCGCGCGCGCAATACACAGCCGCTGCTGCTGGCCGCCGGACAGCGACAGGCCGCTCTGCTGCAGCTTGTCCTTCACTTCGCCCCACAGTGCCGCCTTGTTGAGTGCCCATTCGACACGATCGTCCATGGCGCTTTTCGACATGCGCTCATACAGCCGTACACCGAAGGCAATATTTTCGTAGATCGTCATGGGAAACGGCGTCGGCTTCTGGAAAACCATGCCGATCCGGGCACGCACCAGATTCACATCCTGGCCTTTATCCAGCAGGTTCTTGCCATGGAACAGGATCTGGCCTTCGGCACGCTGTCCGGGATACAGGTCGTACATGCGGTTGAAGGTACGCAGCAGTGTGGATTTCCCGCAACCGGACGGCCCGATGAAGGCCGTCACCTTCTTGTGGGCAATGTCCAGATTGACGTTGCTGAGGCCTTTGAAATCGCCATAAAAGAAATCCAGATTACGGACTTGCAAAGCAATATTTTCGCCTGCAGGCATGGCTTGAACGGGCATCAGAAAGCTCCGGGGAAATTAACGTTTGTCTTTATTGCGGAAAACCACGCGCACGCCGATGTTGACCGCCAGCACCAAAAAAGCGATCAACAGTGCGCCGCCCCAGGCCAGGTTGACCCAGTTGTCGTACGGACTCAAGGCAAACTGGTAAATCACCACAGGCAGGTTGCCCATGGGTTTGTCCATGTTGGTACTGAAGAACTGGTTGTTGAGCGCGGTGAACAATAGCGGCGCAGTCTCGCCGGTAATCCGTGCCATGGCCAGCAGAATGCCGGTCACCACGCCGGATTTGACCGCGCGCAGAGTTACCTTGAGCGATACCTGCCAGCGTGGCGCACCCACGGCAAAGGCCGCCTCGCGCAAGCTGGTCGGCACCAGTTTCAGCATGTTCTCGGTCGTTCGCACCACCACTGGAATAGCGATCAACGCCAGTGACAGCGACCCTGCCCAGCCGGAGAAACCACCGGTTGTCGTTACAAACAGCGCATACACGAACAGACCGATGACGATGGACGGCGCCGACAGCATGATGTCGGTCATGAAACGGGTGAACGACGCAAACTTGGAGACGCGCCCGAACTCTGCCAGATAAATCCCCGCCAGAATGCCGATCGGGGTCGAGATCAGCATGGAAAAAAGCAGGATCAGACCGCTGCCCACGATGGCGTTACGCAAGCCGCCGCCTTCGGAGCCCGGCGCCGGTGTGTCCTGGGTAAACATGTCCCAGTTCAAGGCGGCAAAGCCTTTTGAAAACAACGTCCACAAAATCCATAGCAGCGCGATCAGCCCCAGGCTCATCGCAACCATGGACAGCGTGATGCCAATGCGGTTGATCCAGATGCGACGGGTATACAGTTTCATCATGCGCGCCTTACAGACCTTCGGAGCCCATGCTGCGGCTGATCAGCCAGCGCGAAATGGCCAGCACGATAAAGGTGATGACAAACAGCACCAGACCCAGCGCGAACAGAGAGGCAATATGCAGGCCGGGGGTGGCCTCGCCGAACTCATTCGCCAGTGTCGACGCGATTGAGGTACCGGGTGCAAACAGGCTGCCATTGATACGGTTGGCATTCCCGATCACGAAGGTGACCGCCATCGTTTCGCCCAGCGCGCGGCCCAGTCCCAGCATGATGCCACCAATGACGCCCACACGGGTATAAGGCAGTACGACGTTGCGCACCACTTCCCAGTTGGTGCAGCCGATGCCATAGGCGGATTCCTTCAGTACATGCGGCACGGTCTCGAACACATCTCGCATCACCGACGCAATAAAGGGAATGACCATCAAGGCCAGCACGATGCTGGCGGTGAGGATGCCGACCCCAATGGGCGGGCCAGAGAACCAGCCGCCGATGATCGGAACGTCGCCCAGTAACGCCTGCAAAGGCGGCTGGATATGGTCGGCGAACAACGGTGCAAACACGAACAATCCCCAGATGCCATATACGATGGAGGGAATCCCGGCCAGCAACTCGATCGCCGTCCCCAGGGGGCGACGCAGCCAGAGCGGACAGGTTTCGGTCAGGAACAGCGCGATCCCGAAACTGACCGGCACCGCTATCAGCAAAGCTAGAACAGACGTCGTCACCGTGCCATAGATCGCAGCCAGTGCGCCGAATTTATCGTCCGGCACGCTCCAGATGTTGGTCCACAGAAAGGACGGACCAAACGCCTTGAGGCTGGGCCAGGCTTCGATGGAAAGCGATACCAGAATACCCACCAGCGCCGCCAGCACAACAAAGGCGAAAATCTGCGTGGAATGATGGAAAAACCTGTCCTGCAGCCGAAATTTCCGGACCTGCTTGGCATGCAGATCGATTCCGGCGGTTGCGCTGGGCTCACTCACTGTGGGGTGCCTATCGATTCGATTTTTTGTCTGCGAAAACAGCCGCCTGAAGCAGCCGCTTTCGTAGAAAGCCGGGGTAGACGCCCCCCCGGCCAACATCAAGTCAGGTCAAACCTAATGCATTACTTGATGTTTTTCATTTCCGCTTCAACCATCTTCACAACATTGGGCGGCAGGGGCACGAAACCAAGCTCAGCCGCCATTTTCTGGCCGTTGTTCAGCGACCAGGTGTAGAAGTCGACTACGCCTTTTTGCTTCGCGGCATCGCCCTTTTCATAGGCCAGCATGAAAGTGGCCGTCGTGATGGGCCATGCATTCTTGGCGGACTGATCCAGCAGGTCGGGGGCCATGCCCTTGACATGGAAGTCGGCACCCGCAGCGGCATCGGCAACCGACTGTTGATTCGGAACAATGAAATTGCCGGCACGGTTCTTCAGCGCCACGAAATTCATGTTGTTCTTCATAGCGTCGGCGATGTCGACGTAGCCGATCGCACCCTTGATCTTCTGCACGTTGGCTGCAACGCCCGGGTTGCCCTTGCCGCCCACGCCGTTGGCAGGCCAGTTCACCGTGTTGCCGGCACCGACATCACGCTTGAATGCCATCGATTGCTTGGCCAGGTAGTTGGAGAACGCATAGGTCGTGCCGGAACCGTCCGAACGGTGTGCCACGGTAATGGCCAGATCCGGCAGCTTGACGCCGGGATTCAGTTTGGCGATGGCAGGGTCGTTCCACTTGGTGATCGCGCCACGGAAAATGTCGGCTGCGGTCATGCCGTCCAGCTTCAGCTTGCCGGACTCGAAACCGGGGACATTCATGACGATGGTCACGCCACCCATCACGGTGGGAACCTGGACCAGATGGTTCGCTTCCAGATCGGCGACCGGAACCGGCGCGTCGCTACCGGCAAAATCAACGGTTTTGGCCTTGATCTGCTTGACGCCGCCCGACGAGCCGATCCCTTGGTAGTTGACCTGGTTGCCCGTAGCGGTCTTGTATGCCTCAGCCCACTTCGTGTAAACAGCATAGGGGAAGGTTGCGCCTGCGCCGGTAATGTCGGCAGCCAAGGCACCCACACTGAAAGCCAGACCCATGGCCGCAGCCAGCGTCCCTTGAGCCAGTTTATTGAGTGTACGCATGTGTAATATCTCCGGTAGTAGTTGACGTTGCCGCATGGGGCGACGTCGCCATACTAACGGGCGAATATTACAGATATATTTCAGGACGGGAAATCACCCGCTCGTGGCTGCAGCCTTGACGGCCGTGGCAATTGTTTCAGCCGTATGTCGAACCAGATCGGCGTCGCGCCCTTCCACCATCACACGAATCAGCGGCTCGGTCCCGGATGCGCGCAGGACAATCCGGCCACTGCCGTTCAATGCAGCCTCCGCCTCCGCGACCGATGCGCTGACCGCGGATGCCATATCCAGCTTGAACCCCTTGGCCACCGGTACATTGATCATCACCTGGGGATAGGTCTCCAGATCCGCGGTAAACGCATCCAGGGTTTCGCCCGTCTCACGCAGTGCGCGCAGCACCTGCAAGGCCGAAACAATCCCATCGCCGGTAGTGTGCTTGTCCAGACACAAGATGTGGCCGGAGGTTTCTCCGCCCAGCGTCCAGCCATTGGCATGCAGTCGCTCGAGCACATAACGGTCACCCACTTTGGCACGCTCGAACGGAATCTGGATGCGTGCCAGTGCATGTTCGGTACCGAGATTGGTCATCAGCGTACCGACCACGCCCCCCTTCATGTAGCCCGTCTGGATGCGATGACGGGCGATGACGTAGACCAGTTGGTCGCCGTCATACACGCGTCCCTGAGCGTCAGCCATCATCAGCCGGTCGCCATCGCCATCCAGCGCAATGCCCAGATCGGCGCGATGGGCGCGCACTGAGTCGGACAGCGCCTTGGTATGCGTGGCGCCGCATTCGTCGTTGATATTGAAGCCATTCGGTTCATTGCCGATGGCGATCACCTCGGCCCCCAGCTCGTGCAGCACATGCGGCGCAATGTGATAGGTCGCGCCATTGGCACAGTCCACCACGATACGCATCCCGCGCAGATCGAGGTTGTTGGGGAAGGTGCTCTTGCAGAACTCGATGTAACGCGCTGCAGCATCCTCGATGCGGCGGGCACGTCCCAGCTGGCGCGCTTCGACGGTCACGATCGGGCTGTCCAACCGCGCTTCGATTGCCTCCTCCACGCTATCCGGCAGCTTCTGGCCGCTGGCAGAAAAGAACTTGATGCCGTTGTCCTCGAATGGGTTGTGCGACGCCGAGATCACCACGCCGGCCTGCAGACGCAGTGCCCGAGTCAGATAGGCTACCGCCGGTGTCGGCATCGGCCCGGTCATCAGCACCCGGCCTCCAGCGCAGCTTCCAGCATATAGCCTGAAATACGGGTGTCCTTGCCGATCAGTACGGTCGGGTGCTCGTTCGGTGGCAGGCTGCCACGGTCGGCCACCAAAACCTGACCGGCGGCGTAGCCCAGACGCATCACAAACTCGGGCGTAATGGGCGATTCGCCCACTTTTCCCCGTACGCCGTCGGTACCAAAATATTTACGTCCCATCCCCGTATTCCTCCACTGCATTCCAGATGGCCAATGCATCGCGCATGGCCATTACATTATGTACCCGGAGCAAGCGGGCACCCTGCGCCACCGCCATCAGGTGCGCCGCCACGCCGGCGAATTCCCGTTCATCCACGACACGCCCTGTCAGGGTGCCCAGCATCGACTTGCGCGACAGTCCAGCCAGTATCGGCACATCCAGCTCAGCCAGCTCTCCCAGATGCTTCAGCAGCGCCAGGTTGTGTTGCAATGTTTTGCCGAAGCCGAATCCCGGATCGATCACCAGCCGCTCGCGCGCGATCCCGGCGGCCTCACAGACCTGTACTCGGGCCCGCAAAAACTGTTTCACCTCATCCACCACGTCGGCATACCGGGGCGACTGCTGCATGCTTTGAGGATCGCCCTGCATGTGCATGAGGCACACGGCGGCCCCCGATGCAGCCACTGCCTCCATCGCACCTGATGCCCGCAAGGCGGCGACATCATTCACCATCCCCGCCCCTGCAGCGAGCGCTGCACGCATCACCTCTGGCTTCCTGGTATCCACCGATACCAGGCAACCTTCGCGGGCAAGTGCCTCAATCACCGGCACCACGCGCCCGATTTCCTCATCGACCGGTACCGCTGTCGCGCCGGGGCGGGTCGACTCCCCACCGACGTCAAGGATATCGGCGCCTTGTTCGTTCAGCTTGAGTGCATGGGCAATCGCAGCCTGCGTATCGTGCAACTGCCCACCGTCCGAGAATGAATCAGGCGTGACATTGACGACCCCCACGATGCGGGGGCGAGAGAGCAGAAGGCGATGCGAACCGGCGTGAAGAACAGACATAAAAAGAGGGGCCAAAGCCCCTCTATTGTAGTGGGTAACGCTGTGTCCCCGCTTAGGTTTCCTGGGCAGGTTGGGCGGTCGGAGCGGGCGCGCTGGGTTTGTCGCCCCCGTTCGCCGGCGGTTGGGGCGTGGCCGCCGGCTTGGGCGGACGTACCGGCCGGCCGGCCATGATGTCGCCGATCTGCTCGGCATCGATCGTTTCCCACTCCATCAGGGCGGCGGTCATCGCCTCGACCTTGTCACGCCCCTCGGTCAGGATCTTCGTGGCCCGGGCGTACTGCTCATCCAGAATGCGGCGGATTTCGGTATCGACCTTCTGCATGGTGGCCTCGCTCATGTTCTTGTGCGTGGTCACCGAGCGTCCAAGGAATACTTCACCCTCGTTTTCGCCGTACACCATCGGGCCCAGCGCATCCGACATGCCGTAGCGCGTCACCATGTCGCGGGCGATGCTGGTTGCCCGCTCGAAGTCGTTCGATGCACCGGTCGAAATGCTGCCGACGAAGATTTCTTCAGCCACCCGTCCGCCGTACAGCATGCAGATTTGCGACAACATCTGATCCTGGTACAGGCTGTAACGGTCCAGTTCAGGCAGGGACATGGTCACACCCAGCGCACGACCGCGCGGGATCACCGTGACCTTGTGCACCGGATCGCAACCCGGCAACGTCATGCCGATCACGGCATGGCCGGACTCGTGATAAGCCGTCTTTTTCTTGTCCTCGGGCGTGATCACCATGGATTTGCGCTCGGCACCCATGAAAATCTTGTCCTTGGCCTGCTCGAAGTCCTCCATGTCCACCAGACGCTTGCTGCGGCGCGCGGCAAACAAGGCTGCTTCGTTGACCAGATTGGCCAGGTCGGCCCCTGACATGCCGGGGGTGCCGCGCGCCAGGATATCGGCCCGCACGTCGGGCGCCACCGGCACCTTACGCATGTGCACCAGCAGGATCTGCTCGCGGCCACGGATGTCGGGGAGACCGACGACGACCTGACGGTCGAAACGGCCCGGGCGCAGCAGCGCCGGATCGAGCACGTCGGGGCGGTTGGTCGCCGCGATGACGATCACGCCAACGCTCGCCTCGAAACCATCCATCTCGACCAGCAACTGGTTGAGTGTCTGCTCGCGTTCGTCGTTGCCGCCGCCCAGGCCGGCGCCGCGCTGGCGGCCGACCGCATCGATTTCGTCGATGAAGATGATGCAGGGTGAGTTCTTCTTCGCCTGCTCGAACATGTCGCGCACGCGCGCGGCACCGACACCGACGAACATCTCGACGAAGTCGGAACCCGAAATGCTGAAGAACGGCACTTTGGCCTCGCCCGCAATGGACCGGGCCAGCAGCGTTTTACCGGTACCAGGAGGTCCCACCATCAGCACGCCGCGCGGGATGCGACCGCCCAGTTTCTGGAACTTGGACGGATCTTTCAGGAAATCCACCAGTTCGGCGACGTCTTCCTTCGCCTCGTCACAGCCTGCGACATCGGCAAAGGTCACCGGGTTGGCATTTTCATCGAGCAGGCGCGCCCGGCTCTTGCCGAACGAGAAGGCACCGCCACGGCCGCCACCCTGCATCTGACGCATGAAGAAGATCCAGACGCCGATCAACAACAGCATGGGGAACCACGAAATGAACAGACTCATCAGGAAAGAGGGCTGCTCTTCCGGCTTAGCCTCGACTGAAACGCCGTTTTTCAGCAGGTCGGAGACCATCCACGGATCGCTCGGCGCATAGCTGGTGAAGCGCTGTCCATCGCTACGCTCGCCTTTCAGCACGTTACCTTCAATCACCACCTTGGAGATCTGTTGCTGACGCACCTCCTCGATGAACTGCGAGTACGGCATCTGCGACTGCGAGGTGCGCTGCGCGCCGAACTGATTGAACACCGTCATCAGGATGACCGCAATGATTAGCCAGATGGCGATGTTCTTGGACAAATTGTTCACGTTTACTCCTTGGTGCTGAACCCAGCACGTTTAGACTCATTCTAAACCCTATACTGCCAGCTTGTCACGGCATCATCACGTCTCGCCATCCCGCGCTGCAACAGGGCGGCGTCCCAGCAAATAAACCTCGGTACTGCGGTCGCGCGATGCGTCGGGTTTGCGGATCAGCACCTGTTCGAATGCCTGTCGCATCCGGGCACGAAAATCCTCAAACCCGACCCCCTGAAACACTTTGACGAGGAAAGCCCCGTCTGGTTTCAGCCAGTTCACCGCGAAATCAAGCGCCAATTCGCACAATTCATAATGTCGAGCCTGATCGCGCAGCATCACTCCGCTGATATTGGGGGCCATATCGCTTAAAACAAGGTCAACCCGCCCAGTGTGCAACTTTTCTTCCAGCCAAGCCAGCGCCGTCCGTTCGGTGAAATCGCCTTCCAGGCTGTCGACGCCCGCTATCGGCGCCACCGGCAGGAGATCGATTGCCAGGACCCTGCCCTGCTTCTTCATCTTCTGCACGGCCACCTGGCACCAGCTGCCAGGTGCGGCACCCAGATCCACCACCGTCATGCCGGGCCGCAACAGATGGTCGCGCGTGTCGATTTCCAGCAATTTGTAGGCGGCGCGCGAACGGTAACCATCCTGCTGCGCTTTCTTGACGTAGGGATCCGTCACGTGCTCGTGCATCCAGGCACTGCCCGATTTGGTTCGCTTTGCTTTCTGCACCATCTCTATCGGCTACAATCCGCGCTCAGTTTAAGGAAGATGCAATGAAACCACTCACGCCCGCCCAGCGACAATTCCTCAAGGGCCTGGCCCACAGCCGCCAGCCGGTGGTCATGATCGGTAACCAGGGGCTGACCACGGCCGTATTGAAGGAAATCGAACGCGGACTTGATGCGCACGAACTGATCAAGATCAAGGCGGCCAGCGACGAGCCGGACACGCGTCGCGCCTGGTTGGAGGAAATCTGTACAACCACAGGAGCCGCGCCGGTGCAGCAGATCGGCAAGATATTGGTGATTTATCGCTCTGCCGGCAAGCCTGTGATCGTCCTGCCGGGTTGAAATCTGTCCGACGAGGCTTATTTCGCCAGCCCCGAGCGCCAGACCAGCCACAGCCCCAACGCACTCTGAATCAGATAAAGAATGCTCGATACCCCATGCCAACGGGCAAAGCGGTCGGCAAACACGCTTTGCATCACGGCATGCGGCATGGCCTGATCCTTCAGACTCTGCATGATGGGCTGGATGCCGAAGTGGCCGGCCAGCGTCAATGCCAGCATCAGCGCCACCGCCCAGAAAAACAAGGTTTTCAGCGCTGCGGCACCATCGCGGGCAAACCGGTAGATCAGCAGGTAGGCCGCGGCGGCGATACCGATCCACGCCATCACCGCAAACAGCCTGCCGGCCAGCATCCCCGCCAGTTGCTTGTCGCCCAGATTGGCGAACAATACCGGCGCGGCGACGTAGCCGGTCGCCCACATGCCACCGATCCACAGCACCAGTAATCCGCCGGCAAGACCGTCCCAGAAACGGCGCATGGCTATTTGTACAGCACGTCCAGCACTTCGTATTGACGCACGCCGCCCGGCGCCTGGACGTCAACGCTGTCGCCGGCATATTTGCCGATCAGCGCGCGTGCGATCGGGGATGAGACTGAAATCTTGCCCTGCTTGATGTCGGCCTCGTCGTCGCCGACGATCTGATACGTGACGGAATCGCCCGATTCGACGTCTTCCAGTTCGACCGTGGCGCCGAAAACGATGCGGCCATCCGCATCCAGCGTGGTGGGATCGATGATTTGCGCGTTGGACAGCTTGCCTTCGAGGTCGGCAATGCGGCCTTCGATGAACCCTTGCTTTTCCTTGGCGGCATCGTATTCGGCGTTCTCCGACAGGTCACCCTGCGCGCGCGCCTCGGCAATCGCCTGGATCACTGCGGGGCGCTCGACGCTCTTCAGGTGTTGCAGTTCAACGCGCAATTTCTCTGCGCCCACAACGGTGAGGGGAAATTTGCTCACAAGCTTGCCTTTTCAGTTCAGTGCAGCCGCTGATGTAGCGATTGCAGGGAATACACTTTCAGTTCATTGCCGTGCTGCATACCCATGCAGGCGGCGCGCGCGCCGGCCAGCGTGGTGAAGTACACGACCCGACGCGCCAGCGCTTCGGCACGGATGGCGTAGGAATCCTTCACCGCCTTCTTGTCTTCGACCACGTTGACAATGAAATCGATGTCGCCGTTCTTGATCATGTCGACGATATGCGGGCGGCCTTCCTTGACCTTGTTGACGACCGCCACCGGGATGCCGGCCGACTCGATCGCCTGCGCCGTACCGCGGGTGGCGACCACGCTGAAGCCCAGGTCGTGCAGCATCTGTGCCACCTCGATCACGGCATCACGATCGCCCGAACGCACGCTGACAAACGCGCGCCCGCCCGGCTTGGGCAGTTCGGAGCTCGACGCCAGCTGCGACTTGACGAAGGCCTCGCCGAAATTGTCGCCCACCCCCATGACTTCGCCCGTCGATTTCATTTCCGGGCCGAGAATGGTGTCCACGCCGGGGAACTTGCGGAACGGAAACACTGCTTCCTTCACTGAGAAATACGGTGGGATGATTTCCTTCTCGAACGCCTGCGTTTTCAGCGAGATGCCCGCCATCGCACGCGCGGCGATCTTCGCCAGCGGCGCGCCGATCGCCTTGGACACATAAGGCACGGTACGCGAGGCACGCGGGTTCACCTCCAGCACATACACGACGTCGCCCTGGATCGCGAACTGGACGTTCATCAGACCGACCACTTTCAGTGCCTTCGCCATCGCCACCGTCTGCCGGCGCAACTCGTCCTGCACCTCCTGCGACAAGCTGTACGGCGGCAGCGAGCAGGCCGAATCACCCGAATGCACGCCAGCCTGCTCAATGTGCTGCATGATGCCGCCGATCACCACCTGCTCACCGTCGGACAGCGCGTCGACGTCGACCTCGATGGCGTCGTTGAGGAAGCGGTCGAGCAGCACCGGCGACTTGTTCGACACCTTGACCGCCTCGGTCATGTAGCGGCGCAGGTCGGCCTCCTCGCGCACGATCTCCATGGCGCGGCCGCCCAGCACATAGGAGGGACGCACCACCAGCGGGTAGCCGATTTCCTCGGCCATGCGGATCGCGCTGTCGGGATTGCGCGCGGTGCGGTTTGGCGGTTGCTTGAGGCCCAGATCATGCAACATCTGCTGGAAGCGCTCGCGGTCTTCGGCCGCATCGATCATGTCGGGGCTGGTGCCGATGATGGGCACGCCGTTGCGCTCCAGGTCGCGCGCCAGTTTCAGCGGCGTCTGCCCGCCGTATTGCACGATCACGCCGAAGGGCTTCTCGATGCGCACGATCTCCAACACGTCTTCCAGCGTCAGCGGCTCGAAGTACAGGCGGTCGGACGTGTCGTAGTCGGTCGACACGGTCTCCGGGTTGCAGTTGACCATGATGGTCTCGAACCCGTTCTCGCGCAGCGCCAGCGCGGCATGCACGCAGCAGTAGTCGAATTCGATGCCCTGACCGATACGGTTCGGCCCGCCACCCAGCACCATGATCTTTTTCGCGTCGGTCGGATGCGCCTCGCACTCTTCCTCGTAGGTCGAGTACATGTAGGCGGTCTGCGTGGCGAACTCGGCCGCACAGGTATCGACCCGCTTATACACCGGGTGCAGTGCCAGTTCGTGGCGGCGCGTGCGCACCGCATGCTGGTCGGTGTTCAGGAGTTTGGCCAGGCGACGGTCGGAGAAGCCGGCACGCTTCAACACGCGCAGTTCGTCGCGCCCAAGATCGCTCAGCGCCCGTCCGGCCAGGGAGATTTCCAGCTCGATCAACTCCTGGATCTGGTCGAGAAACCACGGGTCGATTTTCGATACGGCATGGATCTCCTCGAGAGTCATGCCGATACGGAACGCATCGCCCACGTACCAGATGCGCTCGGGGCCGGGCGACATCAACTCGGCTTCGATCTCGTCGCGGTCGGCAGTCTTGGGGTCGAAGCCGTCGACGCCGACTTCCAGCCCGCGCAGCGCCTTCTGCAGCGACTCCTGGAAGCCGCGGCCCATCGCCATCACTTCGCCCACCGATTTCATCTGCGTGGTCAGGCGATCGTCGGCCTGGGGGAATTTCTCGAACGCGAAGCGTGGCACCTTGGTGACGACATAGTCGATCGAAGGCTCGAACGACGCCGGAGTCGCGCCGCCGGTAATGTCGTTCTGCAGCTCGTCGAGCGTATAGCCGACCGCCAGCTTGGCCGCCACCTTGGCGATGGGGAAGCCGGTTGCCTTGGACGCCAGCGCGGATGAACGCGAGACGCGGGGATTCATCTCGATCACCACCATGCGACCGTCTTCCGGATTGATGGAGAACTGCACGTTGGAGCCGCCGGTGTCGACGCCGATCTCGCGCAGCACCGCAAGGCTGGCGTTGCGCATGATCTGGTATTCCTTGTCGGTCAGCGTCTGCGCTGGTGCCACGGTGATCGAGTCGCCGGTGTGCACGCCCATCGGATCGAAGTTCTCGATCGAGCAGACGATGATGCAGTTGTCCTTGCTGTCGCGCACCACCTCCATCTCGTATTCCTTCCAGCCGAGCAGCGATTCCTCGATCAACAGCTCGTGCGTGGGCGACGCTTCCAGGCCGCGCTCGCAGATGGCGACGAACTCTTCCTTGTTGTAGGCGATGCCGCCACCCGAACCGCCCATGGTGAACGACGGCCGGATGATGGTCGGAAAGCCGAGGGCCGCCTGCACCTGCAGCGCCTCTTCCATGCTGTGGGCGATCGACGAACGCGCTGAGCCGAGTCCCAGCTTGGTCATCGCGGCCTTGAATTTCTCGCGGTCTTCCGCCTTGTCGATGGCTTCCTTCGACGCGCCGATCATCTCGACGCCGTATTTCTCCAGCACGCCGTGCTTGGCCAGGTCGAGTGCGCAATTGAGCGCGGTCTGCCCGCCCATGGTCGGCAACAGCGCGTCGGGACGTTCCTGTTCGATGATTTTCTCGACCACCTGCCAGGAAATCGGCTCGATGTAGGTGACGTCGGCCATGTCCGGATCGGTCATGATCGTCGCCGGGTTGCTGTTGACGAGGATGACCTTGTAGCCTTCCTCGCGCAGCGCCTTGCACGCCTGCGCACCGGAATAATCGAATTCGCACGCCTGCCCGATGACGATGGGGCCGGCGCCGATGATGAGAATGCTTTTGAGGTCGGTACGCTTGGGCATGATCAGTGTGCTGCGGCGTGATCGGCCATCAGCTGGATAAATCGGTCGAACAGATAACTCATGTCGTGCGGTCCGGGGCTGGCTTCAGGGTGGCCCTGGAAACTGAACACGGGGGCATCGGTGCGGGCCAGGCCCTGCAGCGAGCCATCGAACAAGGAAACGTGGGTGCTGCGCAAGGTCGCCGGCAGGGTTGCCGCATCCACCGCGAAGCCATGGTTCTGGCTGGTGATCGCCACCCGGCCGCTGTCGAGATCCTTCACAGGGTGGTTGGCGCCGTGGTGGCCAAACTTCATCTTGACGGTCTTGGCGCCAGAAGCGAGCGCAAGCAATTGATGCCCCAGGCAGATGCCGAACGTGGGAATCTTCGCCGCCACCAGTTCGCCGATCGCCCGGATCGCGTAATCGCACGGCTCCGGATCGCCCGGGCCGTTGGAGAGGAAAATGCCGTCCGGCTTCAATGCCAGCGCTTCGGCAGCGGTGGCCGTGGCCGGCAGCACGGTGAGACGGCAGCCGCGCTCAGCCAGCATGCGCAGGATATTGCGCTTGACGCCGTAATCGAAAGCCACCACATGGAAACGCGGCGCGGCCTGCTGGCTGTAGCCGCGCCCCAGCTTCCATTCGGTCTCGTTCCATTCATAGGCTTTCGACACGCTCACCACCTTGGCCAGATCCATGCCAGCCAGGCCCGGGAAGGCCCGCGCGGCTTCGAGCGCCTTGGCTTCGTCCACCGTGCCTGCCATGACGCAGCCGTTTTGCGCCCCCTTTTCGCGCAGGACGCGGGTCAGCCGCCGCGTATCGATGTCGGCGATCGCCACGATGTTCTGGCTCTTGAGGTAGTCGGCCAGGGACTGGCCGGCGCGGAAATTCGAATGCAGGCGTGGCAGGTCGCGCACAACCAGACCTGCCGCATGAATGCGGTCCGACTCGACGTCCTCGGCATTGACACCGGTATTGCCGATATGCGGATAGGTCAGCGTCACGATCTGGCGCGAGTACGAGGGGTCAGTGAGAATTTCCTGATAGCCGGTCAATGCGGTGTTGAAGACCACTTCACCGGTTGTGATGCCGTCGGCGCCGATGGACAGGCCGCGAAATACCGAACCGTCAGCTAGAACAAGGATGGCGGGCTGGGCACGTGACAAGGAGGACTCCGCAAGACGAATGAGCGTGACGCAGGTAACAAAATTCAGGCGAGCCGCTTGCGCGAACCCGCCTGAACTTGAATGCCACGATTATAGTCGATTCGCGGCCTGGCTTCAATGCTTAAGCACGCTTTCCCGCGCGCCTGTCGCCCTGTTCAGGGCTGCAGATGATCCAGGCCGCCATCCATGTCGAGTTCGGTCAATTCGGTGAAGCCGCCGATGCAGGTGCCGTCGACGACAATCTGCGGCACGGTGCGCGCACCGTTGGTGACGACGGCGAATTCCTTCATCGCCTCGCGGTCGAGATCGATGCGGACTTCGTCGTAGCCGATACCGCGCTTGTCGAGAAAGGCCTTGGCCTTGACGCAGATGGGACAGGTACCGGTACTGTAGACCTTGACGGCATTCATGGTGCGTTCCTGATTAAAGCGGTTAATTCAGATTCAATACGTCGCGCATGTCGTACAGACCCGGCGCACGGCCCTGCAGCCACTTGGCAGCGCGCAGCGCCCCCTGGGCGAAGGTGGCGCGGCTACTGGCCTTGTGGGTGAGCTCGACGCGCTCGCCGATGCCGGCAAACAACAGCGTGTGATCGCCGACGATATCGCCGCCGCGCACGGTGGCAAAGCCGATGGTTCTGGGATCGCGTTCGCCGGTGACACCCTCGCGCCCGTAGACGGCGCAACTCGCCAGATCGCGGTCGATCGCCCGTGCAACCGCCTGCCCCAGGCCCAGTGCTGTACCGGAGGGCGCATCGACCTTGTGGCGATGATGCGCTTCGATGATCTCAATGTCGTAGCCGTCTTCGAGCACCTGGGCGGCGAGCTCGGCCAGCTTCATCAGAAGATTCACGCCCACGCTCATGTTGGGGGCGAACACGACGGGAATCCGCTGCGCCGCCGCCGCAATATACGCTTTTCCAACCTCATCGAAGCCGGTGGTACCGATGACCAGCGGCACGCCGGCCTCGACGCAGGCATCGAGATAGCCGAAGGTGGCCTCGGGGCGGGTGAAATCGATCAGCGCATGCATCCCGTGCAGGGCAGCGGCGGGCTGATCCGTCACCCGCACTCCGCTGGCCGCGCCCCAGGCGGCGCCCGCATCCTGTCCAACCAATGGACTGCCAGGACGGTCGATGGCCGCACCAAGCGTACAGCCGGGATCGGCCTCCACCGCTTCGAGCAGGGCACGCCCCATCCGTCCGGATACGCCGGCAAGGGCAATCCGCACGCTCACGGCTGTCCACCTTTCAGGGTCGACAGCACTTTTTCCTCCACGATCACCCAGCGGCCGTCGCGTTCGATCATGCGCAGCTGCTTGACGGTAGTGTCGTGATACGTGCCAGAGCGGTAGTACTGCTTGAAGTTCACCGTGGCGGCTCCCTCGCCGGTCCGCTCGACCGAGGGCGAATCGATTCTCACCTCGATGCGGCCCGTTCCGCTCAGCATCTTGCGCTTGCGTGCCTCCCAGGCAGCGCGGCTGCCACCCTCCGGAACGAAGCTGGCGTCATACGCCGCGAAGTAGGCTGCGCTGTCACGTTGCATCCAGGCATCGGCCCAGGCATGCACCGATTTCAGTACCGGATCGTCGCTGGCTGCCGCTGCATGAGGCTCGGGAAAAGGCGGCACGGCATCCGGCTTGATCTGCGACACGTCGGTTTCGGACTTCAGGCTCAGTTCGGGAACCGGACGGGGATCGACATAGGCCGGTGCATCCTTCGGGCTCGGCAACGGCGGCACGATGCTGGTTTCGGATGCCGACGGCTCGGGTTCGGATCGAGCTGCCTGTGCGGCAGGCGCCGCGACGGGCGCGGCGGCCACCCATGCAGGTGCGGTCGGTGCCTGGGCTGGCTGGGCTGGCTGGGCTGGCTGGGCTGGCTGGGCTGGCTGGGCTGGCTGAGCAACAACTGCTGCAGGCCGGGTTACGGGTTCTTCGGCTGACGCCACCGCAGCAGGGGCCGGCATCGCCGCAGGCATGGATACGGGCTGTCGCTCTGTCTCAACGGCCGGCGGGGCGGACTGTGTCGATGGTTCAGGCAAGTCGCCTTCGATGCGTGCCAGCGTATCGCCCTCGAAGATCAGGGTGATGTGCTTTTGCTCGGTCAGTTTTCCTGCCTTGTAATAGAGGTACACATAATCCCAGCGATCGGTACGGAACGGATCGACGACCAACGGCGTGCCGAGAAGAAAGCGGACTTGCGAACGATTCAGCCCTGTCTTCAGGCGGGCGACGTTTTCCTGATCGAGCGCATTACCCTGCTGCACATCGATGTGATGGGGACCGATGTGAAGGCTGGAACAGCCCGCAAGCAGGCTTAAAAGCAGAGCAGAAATCAGGAATTGACGCATAGCCAGGAAACCGGAAAGGTTTGGGCGGTTGGAAAAAAACGTATCATAACGTATTCGCGTTCCCGTTCTGGAGACACCATTGAGCAATCCGTCCGATCTCAAGAACATCGGTCTCAAGGCCACACTGCCCCGCCTGAAGATCCTCGATTTGTTCGAGCAGAGCAACAAGCGACACATGACGGCCGAGGAGGTGTATCGCCTGCTCTCCGATGAAGGCCAGGATATCGGCCTCGCCACCGTCTACCGCGTGCTGACCCAGTTCGAGCAGGCTGGCTTGCTGATGCGGCATCATTTCGACAGCGACAAGGCCGTGTTCGAACTCAACCAGGGCGATCACCACGACCACTTGGTCTGCCTGCAGTGCGGCAAAGTCGAAGAGTTCTACGACAGCGAAATCGAAAAACGCCAAACCCGCATCGCCAAGGAACGGGGATTTGCCATCCACGACCATTCACTGCAGATCTACGCCGACTGCCTCAAGGAAAACTGCCCCAACCGCAAACCGACCGAGTCGCGTCACCGGACATAGGGTTGGACCGCCGCACACAGCTCGGCTACGCCTTCGATCAGGCGCGGCGTGAGACGATGAAGGCGGTCCGCATCCACCCGTACGAAAGCCTGGTTTCTCACGGCAGGCAGGCGCGTGAAACGCTGCCACACACGGCGCATGTCGGGTGCATCGGTGCCGCCCACGATCAGCGCCGGCGCGCGCTGCAGCACGGCTTCGCGCGACACCACAGGCGACAATGCCTGCAGGTCGGCAAACACGTTGCGTGCACCGCATAGCGCCAGCGCGTCGGTGATCCAGTGCGTACCTCCCACCGTCATCAGCGGACGGTCCCATACCTGATAGAACACGCCAACCGGCGGCTTCTGGCCGGGTCGGACCCGCAGCGCCGCCAGCTGTGCCGAATAATCCCGTGCTGCCGCCTCCCCTTCCCCGGCATGGCCGCTCACCTGGCCGATCAGGCGCAACAGGCGTGCCACGTCATCGAGCCGGGCCGCCTGAGTCTGCAATACAGGGATGTCCATCTGTTTCAGGCGATGAATGTCTGCCGCCCGGTTGCCGCCCACCCAGACAACGACCAGATCGGGCTTCAGCGCCAGGATGCGCTCGAAGTTGATGCGGCTGAAATCGCCGACACGCGGCAGTGACTGTGTAGCTTTCGGATAATCGCTGGCAGCATCCACGCCCACCACCTGCGATCCGGCGCCCACGGCAAACAGCAGCTCGGTGAGATGCGGCGCCAGCGAGACGATACGCTGGGGCGGCCGGCTGAATTCAAGTGTCTGCCCGGCATCGTCGTGCAGGCGAAGGGTTGTGGCCTGTGCGGACGCGGCTATCAGCAGGCACAGAGCAATGAAGCCGCGACGGATCACCGTGGGGCGAGACTGCCGCCGTGAAAGACCAGGCTCGCGCGATCGCCGTCGAAACGCAGACGGGTCAGCCCGGCATTCGCCACTTCGATGCGGTAGGCATGCGCCAGCGGCACATGCAGCGCCCAGGCAAATGCCATCCGGATCACCCCGGCGTGTCCGACCAGCAGCACATGCCCATCGGGATGTCGGGCCAGAATGGCGTCCAGTGCCGCAGCCACCCGGCCATGAAATTCGGCCAGCGGTTCCGCTCCTTCCGGGCGCGCATTCACGGGATCATGCTTGAAGCGCGCCACGGCACCGGGTGCATCCTGCTCGATCTCGGCAGCGGACCGCCCCTCCCATACGCCGAACCCGACTTCCGCCAGCCGTTCGTCCAACGTCAGCAATAGGCCATGGCGGTCGGCCAGGATTTCGGCGAAGGCACGACAGCGCTGCAAGGGCGACGACACGATGCGGGTCCAGGGCGCAGTGTCGCCCACGGCCGCATGCATCTGCGCCCAGCCTTTCTCCGACAGTGGATCATCGATCTGCCCGCGATATTTGCGGCCGCCGACAGGTTCGCCGTGACGCAGCAAATCCAGTGTGGTGGTCACGCCAGCAGCACCAGATTGTCGCGATGGATCATTTCCGGCTCGTCCATATAACCCAACTCGGCCTCGATCGCGCTGCTTGGCTTACCGGCAATACGGCGCGCTTCGCTGGCGCTGTAATTGGTCAGGCCGCGTGCGATTTCGTGGCCGTCCATATCGACGATCGCCACCACCTCGCCGCGCTCGAATTCGCCGGTGATCCCTTTCACGCCGACCGGCAACAGGCTCTTGCCGTCTTCGCGCAGCGCGCGCACCGCGCCGTCGTCGAGCACCACACCGCCGCGCAGCTGCAGATGATCGGCCAGCCACTGCCGCCGCGCGGCAAGCGGCGCCTGCCGCGCCACCAACTGGCTGCCAATCGCTTCCCCTTCTGCCAGTCGTAGCAGCACGCCCTCCTCGCGCCCGCTGCAGATCACCGTATGCGCGCCGCTGCGCGCCGCGCGCTTGGCGGCAAGGATCTTGGTCAGCATGCCGCCGGTACCGACGCTGCTGCCCGCCCCACCCGCCATGCGCTCGAGATCGGGATCGCCGGCGTGGGCATCCATCACCAGCGTGGCGTCGGGATGCTTGCGCGGGTCGGCGGTATAGAGCCCGGGCTGATCGGTGAGGATGACGAGGCAGTCGGCTTCGATCAGATTGGTCACCAGCGCGCCGAGCGTGTCGTTGTCGCCGAGGCGGATTTCGTCGGTGGCGACGGTGTCGTTCTCGTTGATGATCGGCACTACTCTCAATTCCAGCAAGGTCCGCAAGGTCGAGCGTGCATTGAGGTAGCGCGTGCGGTCGGCCAGATCTTCATGGGTGAGCAACACCTGGGCCGCGTGAAGATCGTGCGTGCGAAAGATCGATTCGTATGCCTGCACCAGCCCCATCTGCCCCACGGCGGCGGCGGCCTGCAATTCGTTGACGGCCTTCGGGCGCTTCTTCCAGCCCAGTCGCGCGATACCCTCGGCAATCGCGCCCGAGGACACCAGCACCACTTCCTTGCCCTGCGCGGTCAGCGCGGCAATCTGCTCGGCCCAGCGCGACAGCGCGGCGTGGTCGAGACCACGTCCTTCGGCAGTGACCAGGCTGGAACCGACCTTGACGACGATGCGCCGCGCGTGTTTCACCACGGACTGCATCAGTAGCTCCTGCGCCGCAGTCTTTCCACAGCCTCCTTGGCATTGCGGACATTGATGCCGTCGGGGCAGAAATAATCCTCGTACAGAGCCTTGTGATACGACAGCAACGAACGCACCCGGATGCTTTCCCATTGGGCGTTGCGCGCCTTCGACCAGCTACCGTCGGCGTGGCCATAGGCATACAGGCGGCGCTCGCCGGTTTCGCAGCGCAGTCCTTCGTACGAAACGTTCTTCGCCCCACCGGCCGCTTCGATCACCACGGTGTAGCGCACCACCTTGTCGGAGCCGACACTGATCGAATCGGCGTCGATAAAGAATTTGTTGCGGGTCGCAGACGACACATCGAACGGTATGAGTTTGTCGGGCTTGGGATAGGGCGGCAACTGGGCCGCCACTTCGACCCAGGGTTTGTCCTGATCGAACTCATGATCGAAATCCAGCCATTCGGCATGGACGGCAAACGGCAGGCACAGGAGCAGAGCAAGCAGGATTTTCATGCCCGGCATTTTATTGCTTCGACAGCGGGATGTCTTCAAGAAAGATGCCCGTCGTCGCGGCAATGCGCAGGATAGACTCGGGATCAAACGAGCGGCTTGCGGATCCGTTCGGGTGCGGCATAGCCGCACCGGCCCAAGGCGATGACCAGCGCCGGCACCTCGCCTGCCGGCAGGCCAACGGCAGTTGCCAGCGTGGATGCATCATACCCGCCGATCGGGCAGCTTCCGAGCCCCATGTGCGCCGCCTGCAACAGCATCTGCGCAGCCGCAAAATTGCACTGCCCCTGTGCCCACTCCGCCATGGATTCGCCACGGTAGAGCGACCGATAGGCGGAGTAAATCGGTTCGGCATCCTGGCCCCGGGCTTCCGCTGTAAAACGCGCCCGTACATAGTCCGAATCCGGTTCGAGCGCTGCAACCAGCGCCACGATCACGACCAGTGCCGCGGCCGTCGTCGCTGCAGGCTGGCCATGGCAGGCCTGCGCAACCGCAGCCCGGCCTGCCGCGTCAGTCACGACGATGAAGCGCCATGGCTCCAGTCCGAATGCCGAGGGCGCCAGCCGGCCCGCTTCCAGCACCCAGGCCAGTTCGTCCGCCGAGACAGGTTTGCCCTCGGCAAACTCGTGGCAGGCGTAACGCTGTTGAATCGCATCGTTGAGCATATTCGGCATCGGGGCACCTCCATGGCAATCATGCTTAACCATAGTCCATGGGACGCGCATCCCCGGACCGCGAATGAACAGGCTTGCATGGCCGGCATGCGTATGCTTCCGGGAATAGTCGGTCCGCACTGGGATACAATCCGGCACACTTCAATCGCTCCTCGCGAAGCATCGAGATGTTACCTCCCGCACTCAAACGTTACGCCTGGCTCTCCATCGCCGCAGCCCTCGCCACCATCGTGCTCAAGGGCATGGCCTGGTGGCTCACCGGTTCAGTCGGCCTGCTCTCCGACGCGCTCGAGTCCTTCGTCAACCTGGCAGGCGCGATGATGGCGCTCGCCATGCTGTCGCTGGCTTCCCAGCCTGCCGACGATAATCATGCGCACGGGCACGGCAAGGCGGAATATTTCTCCAGCGCATTCGAGGGCTTTCTCATTCTCCTTGCCGCAGTCGGCATCGCGTACGCTGCCCTCGAGCGGCTGTTCAATCCACAGCCACTCGAGACGGTCGGGATCGGTCTCGGGGTATCGGTGGCCGCGTCGATCATCAACTTTGCCACCGCGCGCATCCTCATGGGCGTCGGCCGCAAATACAAATCCATCACGCTGGAGGCCGACGCGCATCACCTGCTCACTGACGTCTGGACCTCCGTGGGCGTCATTGCGGGCGTCGGCCTGGTGTGGGCGACCGGCTGGCTGTGGCTCGATGCCGTGATCGCCCTGCTGGTCGCGCTCAACATCGTGTGGACCGGCTGGCAGCTGCTGCAGCGCTCGGCGGCAGGCCTGATGGATGTCTCGCTGCCGGAGGAAGAGGTCCGGACGATCGAGGGCATTCTGGATCGCTACCGTCGGGAAGGAATGGAATTCCATGCCCTGCGCACGCGCCAGGCCGGCACCCGCGCCTTCGTCTCCTTCCATCTGCTGGTGCCGGGTGCCTGGACCGTCCAGCACGGCCACGACTGGTCGGAACGCATCGAGGCCGACATCCGCGCCGCGATCGAGCACGCCCACATCACCACCCATCTCGAACCGAAGGAAGATCCGGTTTCCCTGGCCGACCAGGACCTGGATCGCTGATCGTCCAGCACGCGCTGCAACGGCGGTTACGCAGCGGGCTTCCATCGCCAGGCCCGGTATGCCCAGCCATACGCCGCCAGGTTGACCAGCACCACCAGCCCACCCAACGCCTGCTGCAACGGGACGCTCAGGTGTTCAGGATAAAGGACCGGCAACAGGTAGCGTTCGACGAAATCGCCGCCATAGGGTGTTCCCCCGCCGAGCGTGCGCAAATGATTTTCAATCGGCGTCAGCGGGCAGATCCCACCGCTCAACTCGATGTAGGCGCCCCAGGCGACGGCAGGTAGCTGCAGCGCGAGCAACCGGGGCCAGCGCGCGAGCAGGAACCCGCCCGCCATGACGAAGGCAACGAACAGCAGGTGCGCCAGCACCAGCACATCGGCAAGGATCAGGGCCAGTCCGTCTTCCATACGCTTGTGCTCCCCTGCCTCAGGCGCGCGCCCTCCCGACGCGCTTTGCCCTCGCCCACTTGAACCATTCGAACCAGGCGACGCCAGCCGCACTGGCAGCGAAAGCGAGCAGCACGTCGCCCGCGTGCAGGTACGCAAAGCCGAACATGTTGCGCAAGCCGGGCACATAGAGCACGCAGGCCAGGAAGCCAAGGGTACCGCCGACGACCTTCCACAAGGCCGTATTGCGGATGCGCAGCGAGGCCAGCAGCGTGCTCGACCAGGAGCGGTTGATCAGGATCAGCCCCAGGTTGCCGATCACCAGCGTGGTGAACGTCAGCGCACGCGCCTCGTCGATGCCCAGGCCGCGCTGCAGCGAGAGGGCATACACCGCGGCCACGGCAAGAAATACCGTCGCGCCCTGCAGCAGCGACAGCAGGAGCGTGCGCAGGCTGAACAGCGGCGCATCGGGGCGCCGCGGCGGTCGTTCCATGGCCCCCGCCTCTTCCGGCTCGGCTTCGAACACGATCGAACATGCGGGATCGATGATGAGCTCGAGGAAGACGATATGCACCGGCGCGAGCACAAGCGGCATGCCGAACAGCAGCGGCAGCAGCGCCATGCCGGCGATCGGCACGTGCACCGCAAGGATGTAGGCCATCGCCTTGTGCAGATTGTCGAAGATGCGTCGGCCGAGCCGGATGGCATCGACGATGGTCGCGAAGTCGTCGTCCAGCAGGACCAGCGAGGAGGCCTCGCGCGCGACATCGGTGCCGCGCCCGCCCATGGCAATGCCGATGTGTGCGGCCTTCAGCGCCGGCGCATCGTTGACGCCGTCGCCGGTCATCGCCACCACCTCGCCGTTGGCCTTGAAGGCCTGCACCAGGCGCAGCTTCTGTTCCGGCGCCACGCGCGCGAATACCCGGGCAGAGCGGAGACGCTGCCGCAACACCGCATCATCGAGCGCGTCGATCTCGGGTCCGGTGAGGATGCCGCCGTCGAGATCGATCCCGGCCGCGCGTGCGACCGCTTCGGCCGTGCCGGGGTAATCGCCCGTGATCATCGCCACCCGCATCCCGGCACGGCGTGCCACGCGGATCGCTTCCGGCACGCGCGGCCGCACTGGGTCAGCCAGCGCGATCATGCCGAGAAAGGCGAAGGGAAAATCGTGCTGTTGCGGCGGCCAGGCTGTCCCCGCGAATGTCGCGCGGGCGATGGCCAGGACGCGCAGCCCCTGCAGCGCCAGTCGATCGGCCTCTGCCACGATGGCTGCGGTTTCCGCAGCGGACAGATGGCACAGATCGGCGATGGCTTCAGGTGCCCCTTTGGCGGCGACCACGTATTCGTCGCGGTGGGTCGCCTGCCAGCCGTGCGACATGGCCAGCATGTCGCGGCTCAGCGGATAGTGCTGGATCAGCATCCAGTCGTCGTGCAGGTGCTCGGTCCCCGCCAGATAATGGTCGGCGAGCCGGCGGAAGGCCTTCTCCATCGGGTCGAACGGATCGACCATGCTGGCCAGCACGCTGAACTCGACGAGCTCGTGGAAGGCCTCCGGAAGCGAATTCTCATGGTCGTAATCGACCGCATAGCGTGCGTCGCGCGTCACCAGCTGCGTCACCGTCATGCGGTTCTCGGTGATGGTGCCGGTCTTGTCCACACACAGCACGGTGGCGGCACCCAGCGTCTCGAGTGCCGGGATGCGCCGCGTCAGCACGTTGCTGCGCGATATTCGCCACGCCCCCAGCGCCAGGAAGACCGTGAGCACCACCAGAAACTCCTGCGGCAGCAGCGAAATCGCCAGCGTGATGCCGGCAAGCAGGGCGTCGAGCCAGGCGCCGCGCGTGAGTCCGTACAGCACGACGACCACGCTGCACAAAAGGATGCCAAGCAGTGCGAAAACCCACATCATGCGGCGCACCTGGCTCTGCATGGGGCTCGGTTCGGGGCGCAGGGCCTGCAGCGACTTGCCGATCCGGCCGATTTCGGTCCGTGGCCCGGTCGCCGTCACACGGGCAATGCCCTGCCCCTGCACGACCAGAGTGCCGGAATACACCACCGGCAAATCGTCTCCGCCCGGGCGCGCCATGACTGCCTGCCTTTCTCCTGCCGTCTTTCGCACCGGCGCCGCTTCGCCCGTCAGCAGCGATTCGTCCGCCTGCAAGCCATTGCACATCAGCAGGCACGCATCCGCGGGCACGCGGTCGCCTTCCGCAAGAAACACGATATCGTCGCGCACCACCTCGCTGCCAGCGATGCGCTGCTTCTCGCCATCGCGCAGCACCAGCGCGCGCGGGCTGGTCAGGTCGCGCAGGGCCTGCAGGACACGTTCGGTCTTGTGGGACTGATAGAGCGTGATGCCCATCACCACGCACACGAAAAACAGCAGCATCAGGGCTTCGTGCAGGTCACCCAGCACAAAGTAGATCGCCGCTGCAGCCAAGAGCAGCAGAAACATCGGCT
The DNA here is from genome assembly GCF_001725555.1 of Thiobacillus sp. SCN 63-57. Taxonomy (NCBI): domain Bacteria; kingdom Pseudomonadati; phylum Pseudomonadota; class Betaproteobacteria; order Nitrosomonadales; family Thiobacillaceae; genus Thiobacillus; species Thiobacillus sp. SCN 63-57. The sequence goes on from NZ_MEGP01000009.1 coordinate 46,015, forward strand.
CCCGGATCACGTCCAGCACGACGGCGGCCGTACCGCGGGGGCCACTGGCCGGCAAGGCGTTCGAACCCTCGGCGGCCAGGCGCTCGGCGGCCTCGGCAGACGTCAAGCCCTGGATGGCAGACGGCTCGCCGGGCGGCGTGAATTCGCGTTTGCTCACCCGCTCAACCTGCTGTCAATGCCCCGTCATCGTCGCCCTGGCCTGCACCAGCCGGCCCGCTTCGTAATCGGCAAACGCCTGCTTGATCTCGTCGCGGGTATTCATGACGAATGGACCGTACTGCACCACGGGCTCGCCGATCGGCCGGCCTGCCACCAGAATGAAGCGGGCGCCGGACGACCCCGCTTCGATGTCCATCGTGTCACCCGGCCCCAGCACCGCCAGGTTGTGGGTCGCCAGCGCCTCGCCGGCCAGGCGGGCGCCGCCTTCGAAGACATAGACGAAGGCGTTGTGCGTGTCGCTCAGCGGCACGCTGAAACGCGCGCCAGCCTGCAGGCTCACGTCGAGATAGCGGACGTCGGTGGCCGGATCCTCGATGACGCCGCGCGTGTCGCCCAGTTCTCCGGCCAGCACCCGCACCCGCGCGCCATCGAGGCGCACTTCCGGAATGGCCGCCGCGGAAAACTCCTGATAGGCCGGCGCCGACATCTTGTCCCGGGCCGGCAGGTTGATCCAGAGCTGGAAGCCCCGCATCAGCCCATTGGTCTGCTGCGGCATCTCCGAATGGATGACGCCGCTCGCCGCCTTCATCCACTGGATGCCGCCGGCCTTGAGGTCGCCGCGGTTGCCCATGCTGTCGCGGTGCTCCATATGGCCGTCGAGCATGTAGGTGAAGGTGATGAAGCCGCGGTGCGGATGCTCCGGAAAACCGGCGATGTATTCGTCCGGATTGTCGCTGCCGAAGTGATCCAGCATCAGGAAAGGATCCAGGTTGCGCAGCGCCGGCGTGCCGATGCTGCGATGGACCGTGACCCCCGCCCCTTCGGTGACCTCGTAGGCGGGGACGAGCTGGCGGATGCGGCGCAGGTTCATGGTGGCTCCTTGTCGATATGCGCATCCATGATGCGCCCGGATGCCCCCCGATTTCAAACTGTCCGGGCCGCCGCTTCCCGGAATCGGCTCACTCGCCGCAATAGATGAAATCCCGCTTGAACGGGTAGTTCGGCTGGGTGCCTTCGACAGCCTTGCCTGCCAGCACCTGCCACAGCTCCATCCAGCCATGGTCGAACGCGTAGGCCGAGCCCGCCATGTAGATGCGCCAGATGCGGTACTTCTGTTCCCCGATCAGGCGGCGCGCCTCGTCGGCATGTGCCTCCAGCCGGGTCACCCAGTGCCACAGGGTCCTGCCGTAATGAGAGCGCAGGTTCTCGGCGTCGAGGCATTCGAGGCCACTGCCTGCGGCGGCACGCAGCACCTCGGAGGCATGGACCAGTTCGCCGCCCGGGAAGACATAATCCTCGATGAACTCGGAAATGCCGCTGCCCAGGCCGCTGGCTTCAGGTTCGGACGTGGTGATGCCATGGTTGAGCACCAGCCCGCCCGGCTTCAGCAGCGCATTGATTTTGTCAAAATACGTGCGCAGGTTGGGGCGGCCGACGTGCTCGAACATGCCAACGCTGGCGATCTTGTCGTAGCCGCCATGCTCCGGCACGTCGCGGTAATCCATCCGGCGCACCTCGACCCGCCCGGTCAGGCCGCGTTCGGCGATCTGTTCGCTGACATACGCATGCTGGTCGTCCGACAGGGTGATGCCGACTGCACGCACGCCGTAGCGCTCCGCCGCGTGCAGGATCAGTCCGCCCCAGCCGCAGCCGATGTCAAGGAACTGCTCGTCGGGCTGGAGATCGAGCTTGCGGCAGATGTGGTCGAGCTTGGCTTCCTGCGCGGCGTCCAGGCTCATGTCCGGGGTCTTGAAATAGGCGCAGGAATAGACGCGCCGCGAGTCCAGCCACAGACCGTAGAAGTCGTTGGACACGTCGTAGTGGTACTGGATGTTCTTGCGGTCCTTGCTGCGCGTGTGGCGCCACCACTTCCAGCCGTCCGTTCCGGTTTTCGGTGAACAGTCGCCCGCGTTGCACAGGCGGTCGCCGAGCGCGAGGATGTCACGGACATCGCCCTCCAGATCGAGGTTGCCCTCGACATAGGCCCGCGCCAGTGAACCCAGGCTGGGATCGGCCATGGCCTTGAGACTGGCGGCCTGGTGCAACTTCACCCTCACCGCCGCATCGGCAGCGGCACCGACTCGTTCGCCATTCCACAACTCGACAACGAACGGCAGTCCGGATGCCTCCACCCGCCGTCGCACCTGATGAACCAGCAATTGATCCAGCATCACACCTCCTCAAAGGATGGCGGCGCGTTGTCGTAATTGTTTTCCCGCCTGACTATGAATCTAGGACAAATCGACCGCCAATGCAGCCCGAGTGTTGTCTGCCAGCGTCATGGATTCGACGCGATAGGCGTCGAGGTCTATTCCCATGCGTATGGGTGCCGCCGATTTGGCGGCCGCAATCGACGTGGGATCCAGCTCGAAGCGCAGGAAGTGCACCGACGAAGTTTTTTCCTCGTTCTCGCGCTCCAGGTCCTCGTCGGCGATAGCAAACACCTTCGGCTGGTCGGCCACCTGCATCCACACGCGATCCTCGATGCCCTTCAGCTTCGCCAGCGCCACCTTGCGCTCGTCCGGGTCTGAGTACTGGATCATCATGGTGGCCTTCCAGTTGGTCCCGTCCGGAACCAGCGGGTTGTAGGCGTCGAGTTCGTCCTGGATACCGGCCTCCTCGAAGGTGCGCTCGGCCCGCAGCATTTCCTGGATCTGATAGCGCATGGTCTTCTCGTCCTCGAAGATCAGGGTGACGTGGTCGCCCAGTTCGACCATGCGGTTCTTCTTGTGCGCCATGATCTCGGCACGCATCGCGGGACGGACCTTGGCGTAGCCTTCCAGGGTCAGCAGGCTTTCACGGGTAATCAGCGGCATGTTTTTCTCCTTGCAAGCAACAGTTCATTCCAGACCATAGGCAATGCGCAACAGCGTGATCGGGTGCTGTTTCTGCGCCGTGGATTCGCCCATGCCCTGCAGGATATGACGCGCGGCAATCGCGCAGTCGGAACTCACGTAATCGGGCTGCGGTTCGGCCATCTGCCGGAACACCGGCTTGCCGATTTTCATCGACTTGTCGAAGTATTCGCTCTTCACGCCCCAGGTGCCGTCGTGACCCGAGCAGCGCTCGACCATCGTCACCTTGGCGCCGGCCAGTTGCAGCGCATCGCGCGTCTTGTTGCCGATGTTCTGCACGCGCTGGTGGCACGGCACGTGATAGGCCACCTTGCCGAGCGGGTCCTTGAAGTCGGTCTTCAGCAGGCCGTCGACGTTGCGTGCCATCAGGTACTCGAACGGATCCCACATCGCTTCCTTCACCGCCTGCACGTCGGCATCGTGCGGGAACATCAGCGGCAGTTCCTGCTTGTACATCAGCGTGCACGAGGGCACCGCGGTCAGGATCGCGTAGCCTTCGCGGGCCAGTTTCGCCAGATGCGGAATGTTCGTTTCCTTGAGCTTTTCGACGGCATCGAGATCGCCCAGTTCCAGCTTGGGCATGCCGCAGCAGGCCTCCTTGTCGACCAGCACGGTGGGGATTTCGTTGTGTGCCAGCAGCTTCAGCAGGTCGTGGCCGATGCCGGGCTCGTTGTAGTTGACGTAGCAGGTCGCGTAGATCGCCACCTTGCCCGGGGTGCGCTCGCCGGGCTTCACCGCGAAATCGCTGCGCGGTTTCGCGGTGGAACGGAATTTCGCGCTGTCGTATTCGGGCAGGACACGGTCAGGGTGAATGTGCAGCACACTGTCGACCAGCTTGCGGATCGGCTTGTTCTTCAGGCTGGCATTCACTGCCTGGACCACCACCGGAATCGAGGCGAGCTTGCCCATCGCGTCGGTGCTGGACAGAAGCTTGTCGCGGAACGTCGCACCGCCCTTCCTGAACTTGATCGCCTTGGCGCGCAGCATGGTATGCGGAAAATCGAGGTTCCACGGATGCGGCGGCACATAAGGGCATTTGGTCATGTAGCAGAGGTCGCACAGATAGCACTCGTCGACCACTTTCCAGTAGTCGGCCTTGGCGACACCGTCCACCTCCATCGTCGAGGATTCGTCCACCAGATCGAACAGCGTGGGGAATGCGGTACATAGCGACACGCAGCGACGGCAGCCATGGCAGATGTCGAAAATCCGTTCAAGCTCGTGGTTGAGCTTCTCTTCATTGAAGAAATCCGGGTTTTTCCAGTCGAGCGGATGACGGGTAGGGGCTTCGAGGTTGCCTTCGCGTGTACTCATGCGAACTCCAGTTTAGACTTGGTATAAATTCAACTATAGATTCAAAAAAAAGCGGGCCGAACCCGACCCGCTTCTTGCCTGGGCGAAATTAGGCGCCCAGGGTGTCCAGCGTCTTCTGGAACTTGTTGGCGTGCGAGCGCTCGGCCTTGGCCAGGGTCTCGAACCAGTCGGCGATTTCGTCGAAACCTTCCGAACGCGCATCCTTGGCCATGCCAGGATACATGTCGGTATATTCGTGGGTTTCACCGGCAATCGCGGTCTTCAGGTTGTCGGCGGTGGGGCCGAACGCCATGCCGGTAGCGGGGTCGCCGCACTTCTCCAGATATTCCAGGTGGCCGTGCGCATGGCCGGTTTCGCCTTCGGCAGTGGAACGGAACACGGCGGCAACGTCGTTGTAGCCTTCCACGTCAGCCTTGGCTGCAAAGTAGAGGTAGCGGCGGTTGGCCTGCGATTCGCCGGCGAAGGCGGCTTTCAGATGGTCTTCGGTTTTCGAGCCTTTGAGTTGCATAACCTGATCTCCTTGATTTACATAGACATGCTTTGCAGCATTGAAATTTTCACCCGACAGCAACGCGCCCCGCCTCGTATTTATAGCAGGCCCACCGCAGGGTGAAATCCGGTTTTTAGACTAAGTCTAATACCTGAACGAAGATTAAACCCGCTGCGATGACGCTGTCAACCTCGGGTAGAGCGTGGGTGTTGCCGCTTTAGCGGCTTACAGCCACGGCCTGCCCCTTGCGGGTACACTCTTTGTCTGACGGAGAAGACCATGAGCTTTGATAAAACCAAAACCGACGCCGAATGGCGCGCCGAACTGAGCCCCGAGCAGTACCGCATCCTGCGCGAACACGGGACCGAACGAGCGTTTACCGGCCAATACTGGGACCATCACGAGCATGGCGAATACCGCTGCGCCGCCTGTGGCGAACCGCTGTTCTCGTCATCGACCAAGTTCGACTCGGGCACCGGCTGGCCAAGTTTTTATCAGCCCCTGAACACCGACGCGGTGGCCGAAAAAACCGACACCAGCTACGGCATGGTACGTGCCGAGGCGCTGTGCCGTCGCTGCGGTTCGCATCTCGGGCACGTTTTTCCCGACGGGCCCGCCCCCACCGGCATGCGCTACTGCATCAACTCGGCGTCGCTGACGTTCCAGAAAAAACAGGATTGAACCTTGCATATTTTTGACGCCCGGATTGCGGCGATCACACCCGCCACGCCCAGCATCCATACCCTGCGGCTGGCCATTCCCAATGCGGGCTTCCGGTTTCTGCCGGGACAATGGGTGGATCTCAGCATCGATATCGACGGCGCGACGTACACCTCGGGCTATTCCATCACCACCTCGCCCATCCATCAGGGTGCGATCGAACTGGCGATCAAGGCCAGTGCGCGCCATCCCGTGGCGCGCTGGATACACGAGCATGCCCGCGTGGGCGACCGTGTGCGCGTAAGCCAGGGCCAGGGACCATTCGTCTACCTGCCCGAAATGAGCGACAACGTGGTGCTGATCGGCGGCGGCGTCGGCGTCACACCGCTGCTGTCCATCTTCCGCCATGTGCGTGACGCAGTCCTGCCGACCTGTGCGCATCTGGTCTACAGCGTGTCGGACAGCCGTGAAATCCTGTTCCGCGACGAGCTCGAAGCCACGGCCCGCGCACATGACAATCTGCACGTGAGCATCACCGTGACCCAGCCCGACCCGGACTGGAGCGGCCTCACCGGTCGCATCGACCCGGTCAAGCTGCATGCGCTCGAAGTGCCGGATGACACGCTGTACTACCTATGCGGCCCCAAGGGCATGGTCGAGGACATGAGCACCCTGCTGCACGACCTGGGCGTGCCGATGAACCGCATCATCTTCGAGAAGTGGTGGTAGGCCGATTCGACCATTAAACCCCTCCCCTGTTCTGTGTATGTTTAACATTTGATCCAACCGGAGAATTTCCATGCGTACCCTGTCCCTGCTCGCTGCCCTGATTTTCAGCACTTCTGTGATGGCCGGCCCCAATGATGTCGTCCGCCCCTACCCGCCCCAACAGGTCGCAGTAGGGACCTACGTCATCCACGGCCCACAAGGTGTGCCCTCCGCGGCCAACCAGAGCTTCATGAACAACCCGGCCTGGGTTGTCACGAATGACGGCGTCGTGGTGATCGATCCGGGCTCCAGCGTGCAAGTCGGCCGCATGGTGGTGGAGCAGATCCGCAAGACGACCGACAAACCGGTCACCCACGTATTCGACACCCACGTCCACGGCGACCATTGGCTTGGCAACCAGGCGATCCTGGAGGCCTGGCCCAAGGCCACGTTCATCGCCCACCCCGACATGATCAAGCTGGCCAAGAACGGGGCCGACGCCTTCTGGATCAAATTGATGTCGGACATGACCGGCGGTTACACCGACGGCACCCGCGCCGAGATCCCCACCGTCGAGGCAGCCGACGGCCAGGCATTCAAGATCGGCGGCAAGACCTTCCGCATCCACTCGTCGACCGATGCGCACAGCAAGACCGACCTGATGATCGAGATGGTTGAAGACCGCATCCTGTTCACCGCGGACAACGTGCTGAACAGCCAGGTGATGAATATTCGCGACGGCACATTCAAGGGCGTAATGAAGGCGACCGACCGGGCGCTTGCCCTCAACATGGCCCTCTACGTTCCGGGCCATGGCAAGACCGGCGATCGCAAATTCGTCGAAGACCAGAAAGCCTATTTCGCCACGCTGATGTCCGAAGTCCGCCGCATGTACGACGAAGGCAAGAGCGATTACGAAATGAAACCGGTCATCGCCGAGAAGCTCAAGGCCTATCAGGACTGGGCGGAATGGGATACCAATCTGGGCCAGCAGATCAGCCTGGCGATCCTCGAAATCGAGCAGGAATAAAACGATTACACGACCGCGCCGTGCAGCGGCACGGCGCGGCCGCCTCGAGGATCATTCAACCAGCCGGCTGACGCTGGCCACGTGGCCCTGCTGCCATTCCCCATCGAGTCCGATCCATTCGGCGCGGTTGCCGAGCATGCGGACGATGCCGGGACGGCGGTTATTCCCCGTATCGGAAAACTCGAAGCGATAATCGCGCTGGAATTGCAACTGGCCGCTGCCGTTGCGTGCGAAGCGGGTCCGGCTCAGGGCCACACTCTCGTCCAGGAACTGCACCCCGGCCTCGCCGCAGGCGCGGCGCCCCACCACAATGGCCTGTTCGCGCACATGCATGCCGGCATACCAGTACCAGCCGACCACGCCCAACAGCCCCAGCAGCAGGATGTCCCAGCTCACTGCCCGGCGGAATCGGGTTTGACCGGGCTGCGGAACAGCGCCGCCACCTGCTTCTTGGCCGTCGGGCGTGTCAGGGCGGGCGCGCTGTCGGAACGCGGCGCATCGCTTGGCACATACGGCGCGTCGAACAGGGCATCGCGCGCTGCGGCGGGCTTGCTGCGCGGTGCGCTGCGTTCACGCTCACGCTCGCCGTGCCGTTCCGGCCGTGGCGAACGCGACTGGAAGGCCGGCACATCGGCTGCGCCCGGTTCGAAGCCGGGAACAATCACTGGCGGCAGCGTGCTGCCAATAAGTTTTTCGATGTCGCGGAGATAGCGCGTCTCCGCTTCGCTGACCAGCGAGATCGCCTCGCCCAGGGCTCCGGCGCGGCCGGTGCGGCCGATGCGGTGCACGTAGTCCTCGGCGTTGTGCGGCAGGTCGTAGTTGACGACAAAAGGCAGCGCCTCGATGTCGATGCCACGGGCGGCGACGTCGGTCGCCACCAGCACGCGGATGGTGCCGGCCTTGAAGGCGTCGAGCGCCTTGATGCGCTCCTGCTGGGTCTTGTCGCCGTGGATGGCGTCGGCGTGGATGCCGGCCTTGTTGAGTTCGTTGGCGAGCCGGTTGCAGCCCAGTTTCGTCCCGGTGAACACCAGCACCTGCCGCAGGTCACGGCTCTTGATCAGGTGCGCGAGCAGCTGCCGCTTGCGCTCGTGATGCACCGGATGGACCACCTGGGTCACCGTCACGGCCGTGGCGTTACGCGCTACCTCGATGAAGGTCGGCGTGTTGAGGATGCTGTCGGCCAGCTTGCGGATTTCTTCCGGGAAGGTGGCGGAGAACATCATGTTCACCCGCTGCGCCGGCAGCAGCGCGACGATGCGCTTGAGGTCGGGCATGAAGCCCATGTCGAGCATGCGGTCGGCTTCGTCGAGCACCAGGGTGTTGACCTGGGAGAGCGACAGCGTCTTGTTCTGCACGTGATCGAGCAGGCGACCGGGCGTCGCCACCAGGATCTCGACGCCCGTCTTCAGGATCGGGATCTGCGTGTTGATGTTGACCCCGCCGTACACCACCAGCGAGCGCAGCGGCACGTGCTTGGTGTAGGCCTGCACGGCCTCCTCGACCTGGATCGCCAGTTCGCGTGTGGGCGTTAGGATCAACGCGCGGATCGGATGTTTGGCCGGCGAGGTGCCGTTGTTGGCGAACGGCAGCAGGCGCTGGATCAGCGGCAATGCAAAGGCCGCCGTCTTGCCGGTGCCGGTCTGCGCGGCACCGAGAATGTCGCCGCCCTGCAGCGCCAGGGGAATCACCTGCGCCTGGATCGGGGTCGGGGTCGCGTAGCCCATTTCGTCGAGGGCACGCAGGATGTCGGGCGCCAGCCCGAGTTCAGCAAAAGTCGTCAAAGTCTATCCAGTGAATGCTCTGGTTCGGTTAAATTCTGGCCGGCTACATCCGGATCCAGTCGAAACCCGCCGTCTGGCAGGCCACGCGCACGTCGCCATCCGCGCAATCCAGCACCTGGGCCAGTGCGCGCTGCGCCAGGGCGGCCGTGTTGTTCTTGCGCGAGACGTGTGCGGCCATCACGCATTGCAGCCCGCCATGCTTCAGTTTGTCCAACAAGGCCGCCGACTGCCCGTTTTCCAGGTGGCCGAAACGCCCGCCCACACGACGCTTGAGGCTCACGGGATACGGCCCGTTTTCCAGCATCGCGGCGTCGTGATTACATTCCAGCACCAGCGCGTCGACGCCGGCCAGCATGGCCTCGATATGCGGCGTGCTGCAGCCGGTATCGGTCAGCACGCCCAGACGGCGGTTGCCATCGCCGAACACATACTGCACCGGTTCGCGCGCGTCGTGCGGCACGGGAAACGGCTGGATTTCCAGATCGTCCACCGCGAATGCCGCATGGCTGTCGATCACCCGCACCGTCACGCCGTCGAGGTCCTGCGCCATGGCCAGCGTGCCGGCAGTCAGCCACACCGGCAACTTGTGCTTGCGCGCCAGCCGCCCTACGCCGCCGATATGGTCGCTGTGCTCATGCGTCACGACGATGCCGGCGAGATCGCAGACCTCCAGCTTTAACCGAGCCAGCCGCGCAATGCTGTCGGCCAGCCCGAAACCGCAGTCCATCAACACCCGGGTGGAGCCGGCCTCGACCACCAGGCCGTTGCCTTCGCTGCCGCTGCCGAGGCTGGCGAACCGCATCACGCCCGTCCCTGCGTCACTTCAATTCGTCGTGCAACAGCTTGATGATGCGATTCTGCGTGTCGGCGTCGGCCGCCTTGCCGTCGGTGCCGGTGACGCCAACCCGGCTCTTCTCGCCCGCTTCGCTGACCACGATTTGCAGTTGCGGCGAGGTTTGTGTCTTCTTGCTACGCCAGAAGGCAAGCTTGGCGAACATGCCTTCGTCGCGCTTGCTGGCGTTGTCGATACCGGGGTCGATGTAGCGCACGTAGTAGACACCCTTGGAGCGGTCGCGGTCCTCCACGGCAAAGCCCACGCGGTCGAGCGCCAGGCCGACACGACGCCAGGCACGGTCGAAGCCTTCATCCATTTCCAGGACCGGGGCGCCGGCTTCCTTGACGATGCGCGCCATCTCCGGCGCCTGCTGCTTGGCCAGTTGCGCATCGACGCGACTCTTCTCTACGCCGAAGCGCAGCATCAGGCGACGCAGCATCTCGGCCTCGAGTTCGGGGTCGGGCTGGCGCGGCTCCCACACGGTCTTGTCCTGGGCCTCGGTGGCGTAGACTTCCTTCATGCCGCGATGGCTGATGTAGATTTCGGTACCGTTCTTGCCGGTTTCGATCCGGGTGCGGAACTTGTCGCGCTCGGCGGTGGAATACAGGCTGTCGAATACCTTGCCGATCGTACGGCGGATCACGTCCTGCGGGATCTTGGCCCGGTTTTCCGCCCAGTCGGTTTCGATGATGCCGGTTTCGGGCGATTCCATGTTGATGATGAAACCGTTCTCCTGCCAGAAATCCTTGATCACCGGCCACACTTGCTGCGGGGTGGCCTGCACCACCAGCCAGCGCTGGCTGCCGGCGCGTTCGATGTGGGCTTTCTCTTCGGTGGGCAACAGGGTCTGCGCGCTGCTCGGTGTCGCCTTGCGCTCCTGGCTGTAGGCCGACAACGTGGCCGCGCCGCTGCCCTGGCTGTCCGGAATCGCATAACGGTTGTCCGCCGTCGGCGCCACCAGATCGGGCGGCACTTCCAGCGTCGGCAGCTTGCCGGCCGACTTGTAATCGATCTTCTTGGATTCCACGATGCCACATCCCGACAGGGCCACGGCAACCATCACAAACAGGGGCAATAAACGCATAAAAAAGGTGTCCTAAACGAAGGCTGGTATCAAAGCGGCGCGGCCCATCGCACCGTGCTAGATCAATCTGGCGTGACGCAGCGCGTCGCGCACCGTGTCATGCAGTCCGGCAGACAACGGGGTCAGAGGCAGGCGCAAGGCGGGCGAAATCAGCCCCAGCTCCGCGCACGCCCACTTGACCGGAATCGGGTTGGCCTCGACAAACAGCTTGCTGTGCAAGGGCAGCAGCGCATTATTGAGTTCGCGCGCGCGCGCCAGGTTCCCGGCGAATGCCGCGGCGCACAGTTCATGCATCATCTTCGGCGCGACGTTGGCGGTCACCGAAATCACGCCGTGGCCGCCCAGCAGCATGAAGGGCAGTGCCGAAGCGTCGTCGCCGGTATACAGCGCGAACCCTTCGGGCGCGCGGCGCAGCAGATCGGCCGCACGTTCCATGTTGCCGGTCGCATCCTTGATGCCGACGATGCCGGGCACGTCGGCCAGGCGCAGCGTCGTATCGTTTGACAGATCGGTCACCGTGCGTCCCGGGACATTGTAGAGAATCAGCGGCAGGTCGACCGCTTCGGCGATCTTGCGGAAATGCTGGTAGAGGCCTTCCTGCGTCGGCTTGTTGTAATAGGGCACCACGGACAGGCCGGCCTGCGCGCCTGCCGCCTTCGCGCACGCGGTCAGCTCGATCGCCTCGGCGGTCGAATTCGCGCCGGTGCCGGCGATCACCGGCACACGTCCGGCCACCTGCTCGACCGTCGTGCGGATCAACAGGCAATGCTCGTCGTAGCTGACCGTAGGCGATTCGCCGGTGGTGCCGACGATGACGATGCCGTCCGACCCCTCGGCAATATGCCAGTCGATCAGGCGCCGCAGTGTGTCGAGATCGAGCGCGCCGTCGTCCGACATGGGCGTGACGATCGCAACCAGGCTGCCTCTGACCCTATTCATTTCTGCCATCTTGTTTCCGCCGCTATATGGTTCAGACACACGCCGGATTCCCGGCGATGTAACGATAAATCACGCATTCTAATCTATCTGATGGCGCCCGGCTTTTTCTAAATCAGGGCATGCCTGCTGCGATCACGGGACCTGCCCCCTAGCTCTGGGGGGGACGCGGGTTATGCCAGCGTCCGCCGGCAAGCAGCAGATCGGCCTCGGCCGGTCCCCATGTGCCGGGCTCGTAGAGACACGCCGGGTCACGATGCGACAGGACGGGTTCCACCACGCGCCAGGCCGCTTCCACCGCGTCCTGGCGGGCGAACAGCATGGCCTCGCCGTCCATGGCGTCGCCGAGCAGGCGCTCGTAGGCGCTCATTTCATCCGGGTGGTTGTTGCAGACATAGAGTTCGACCGGCCGCCCGACCATGCGGTCGCCCGCATTCTTCGTGCGCGCACCCAGCGCGATGGACACGGTGGGCGACAAACGCATGCGCAGGTAATTCGGAGCCAGCGGCCCCGCCTCGGACAGCGCAAACACGCGCTGCGGCGGAAGCTGGAACTCGGCGCGGATCTCGGTGGTGGTGAGCGGCAGGTGCTTACCGGTCCGGACGATGAAGGGGACGCCGGCCCAGCGCCAGGTATCCACGTAGAACCGTACGGCTGCGTAGGTTTCGGTGTCCGATCCGCGCGCGACGCCCTCCTCCTTCCGATAGCCCTCGTACTGCCCGCGGACCATGTCGCCGGGCTCCAGCGGGCGGATGGCCTTGAGCAGTTTGGCCTGTTCATCGCGCACCGCTTCCGCGCTGGTTCCCAACGGCGGCTCCATGGCCAGCAGGGCGAGGATCTGCAGCAGGTGGTTCTGCAGGACGTCGCGAATGGCCCCGACCGAGTCGTAAAAGCGTCCGCGGCCGGCCACGCCGAAGTTCTCCGACATGGTGATCTGGATCTGCCGGATATGGTTGCGGTTCCAGATCGGTTCGAGGAAGGAGTTGGCGAAACGGAAATACAGGATGTTCTGCACGGCCTCCTTGCCCAGGTAGTGGTCGATGCGGAAGATCCCGGATTCCGGCAGCGCTTCGTACAGCGTCGCGTTGAGCGAGCGTGCCGATTCCAGGTCGCGTCCGAAGGGTTTCTCCACCACGACCCGCGCGCCCTCGGTGCAGCCGGCCGCAGCCAAGCCGCGTACCACGACGGGAAACATGGCCGGGGGGATGGCGAAGTAATGGAGCGGATGCTTCCGGTGCTCCAGGGCGCGGCGCAGCGCCACGTACGTTTCAGGATCTTCGTAGTCGCCGTTGACATAGGTCAGCAGGCTGGCGAGATTGCGGAATACCGCTTCATCCAGCCCGCCGCCAAAATTGACGATGCCGTCGTGGGCGTGGGCGCGCAGGCGCTCGATGTCCCACCCCGGGGAATGCGCCACGCACAGGATCGGCGGCAGCGTGCGACCATGCCGCAGCATGTCGTGCAGCGCGGGAAAGATCTTGCGCCGGGCAAGGTCGCCCGTAGCGCCGAACAGGACCAGGGCATCGGAGATCGGGTTCTCGGTCACGGCATCAGACTCCAGGCTTGTTTCAGGTTGACGTTATAGCAGGCAGGCAGCGCGCGTCGGGACACCCTGTCCACAATTCCCCTCACCTGAGCCTGCCCAGCCAGCCCGTGAGTTGCTCGATGCCCACGCCGACGCCGTGCGCCAGCAACGGCACCGCAGCAATCCAGATGGCCACCAGACCCAATGCCGCCACGCCAAGCCCGACCGACACCATGTCCAGCCCCGGCGTGGTGCGGGCCACGATACCGAACGCCAGCTGGACCAGCAGCGCCAGGGCCAGCAAAGGCAGGGCAAGCTGCACGCCGGTGGCGAACAGCCAGCTACCGGCTTCGGCCAACTGGCGCAGGTCCGTAGCGGCCGGCAGGATGGCGACCGGCATGGCCGCAAAACTGTCGCGCAGGGTATGCACGACCAGCAGATGGCCGCTCGCCCCCAGGAACGCCATCGCCGCCAGCCAGCCAGCCAGCGCACGCCAGGCGGCATCCGCGGGTGCCGCCTGCTCGGCGGTCAGCGCCAGCAGGCCGCCGGTCGCGGTATGGCCAGTCCATACCAGCGCCGCGCTCACCGCAGCAAACACCAGCCATACGCACAACGCCAGCGCCGCGCCCCAGGCGACTTCCATGCCCAGGGCGAGCATGCCTTGCAGCGTGAACGGCGCGGTGGCGCCGAGCGCGAGGCCCGGCGCCAGCACCGCTGCCAGCACGGCGGCCAGGAACAGGCGCAGCAGCAGCGGCAGGCGACCAACCAACGGGTCGAACACGGTCCACCCGGCAAGGCGTGCGAAGGCGAACAGCCAGGCCGCCAGGCCCGCTTCGGTCAGGGGCATGATCCGCTCACTCCACCAGCCCCGGGAAATCGGTCAGCATGCTGCGCGCAAACTCGACCAGCTGCCCCCCCATCCAGCTGCCCAGCAGCGCCAGCACGAGCAGCACGACGATGAGCTTGGGAACGAAAGAGAGCGTCGGTTCGAGGATCTGCGTGGCGGCCTGGAACAGGCTGATGGCGAATGCCGTCAACAGTCCCGCCAGCAACACCGGCGCGGCGATCAGCATCACCAGCCAGAGCGCGTCGCGCGCAAGGCCTTCCATCAGAAGCTCCCGAGCAGCGAGCCAACCAGCAGGTGCCAGCCGTCCACCGTGACGAACAACAGCAGCTTCAAGGGCAGCGACACCAGCTGCGGCGGCAGCATGATCATGCCGAGCGCGGTCAGCACGGCGGCGACCACCAGGTCGATGACCAGGAACGGCAACACGACCATGAAGCCGATCTGGAACGCGGTCTTGAGTTCACTGGTGAGAAAGGCCGGCGCCAGCGCCGCCAGCGGCACGCTGTCCACCTGCTTCGGATCGATGCTTTTGTCGTTCTCGGTAAACAGGCTGAGATCCTCGGCGCGGGTCTGCCGCAGCATGAATATTTTCAGCGGCGACGCGGCCTTTTCGGCGGCGGCGTTGAAGCTGAGCGTACCGGCGAGATACGGCTGGTAGGCCTCGGTATTGATGGTCTTCAACGCCGGCGACATCACGAACACCGTCAGCAGCAGCGCCAGTCCCATCAGCACCAGATTCGGCGGCGCGGTCGAGCTGCCCAGGCCCTGGCGCAGCAGGAACAGCACCACGGCAATCCGGGTGAACGCGGTAAACGCCAGCAGCAGGGCCGGCAGGAAGGGGAACAGCAGCAACCAGGGCAGGCTCGTTCCCGGCACGCCGAGCACCTGTCCTCCCGCGCCCGGCGTCACGCTCAACAAGGGTACGCTGGCGTCCGCCGCCCAGGCTGGCACACAGAAGCTGAGAAGCAACCACAACCACACCCGCGCCTTCATCGTCCGTGCTCCTGCACCGACTCCGGCTTGGGCAAGGTATGCAGCAGGCGCACATTGCCACCGCCCACGCCCAGCAACAGCCAGGTATCGCCAACCTCGACCGTCACCACGCGCTCGCGCGCACCCACCGCAGTCGTCCCCACCACCTTGACGGCGCCCTGCGCGCCCATGCCCGGCAGATAGCGGCGGGTGAACCAGGCCACCGCGACGAACCCGCCGAGAATGAGCACCAGGCTCAGCAGCACGGTGAACAGGCTGCCTGCGGTATCGGTCGCCGCCAGTGCCCAGGACGGAACCAGCAGCAAGATACCTGCCGCGACGAATCTAGCCATGCTGGATGACCTCCCGCGCCCAGCGCGTCATGTCGGTTGTGGAATGCGGCAACTGCAGGACAAGCGTTGCCTGCGTGGACGCAGCCGTGATGTGCCATGCCAGCGCAAGCGGCAGCGCGTCCACTCCCGGCGCATCCAGCCAGCTTTCCGCCAACACGGCATCCAGGGTCCGCACGAAGCTGCCGGGAACGAAGGACGTCTCGCCCACCGCACTGCGGCCTCCCAGACGGCGTGTCAGCCACAGGGCGGCCAGCGTGGCATCCGGCAGCCAGGTCGGCGACACCGGCACGGCGGCCGGCTCGGGCGCTGGTTGCGCCATCGCCTGGACCGGCAGGCGCAGCCGGGCGCTCAAGGTAGCGGCCAGCTTGTGGGTCAGGCGCGCCGGCAGGCCGCTGGACGGCGGCGCAGGCGCTTTCAGGAAGGCGATCTCGGCAGGCGTAAGTTCGAGCAGCTGCATCAGCGCCCCCGCCGCCCGGCATCGCGCCGGTGCGTCAGCTCCACCAATTCGTCGTGATCGCGCTGCTCGATGCGCCGCTGCAGGATGGCGGCCTGCGCCAGATGGCGCTGCTCCAGCAGGCGCAGTGCCTTCACCCGCTGCTCGGCCTGCATCCATTCGGCCAGCCGGGCCTGCCAGTCGCGATGGGCGTCGTCGATGGCGGCTTGCGCAACCTGCATTTCCGCGGCTTGCGCGTACTGCAACCGATTCTTTTCCAGCAGCTGCGCCGCCGTCACGCCATCACGCAGCTCGACCGCCAGCTGCGCGATATGGGCGTCGCGCAAGGCCAGCAACTGCACCTGGCGGCCGCGCGCGCGCAGCCACACGCCATGCGCGAGCTTGACCCCGCGCGCCAGCGTTTCGCTGCGCCGTTCGGCCAATTGCAGCACCCGTGCCAGCGCGAAAGGCTTCATCCGAGCACCTCGTCAAGGTCGTCACGCGCGGCGTCCAGCGGTGCGCGCTCGCGCATGCCCTGCATCAGGTAAGCCTGCATCCGGGGATACAGGCGGACGCCTTCGTCCAGCACCAGGTCGGCACCTGGCACGTAGGCGCCGACGGCCAACAGGTCGCGGCTGCGCATGTAGCGCGAATAGAGATACTTGAAGCGGCGGGTGCGTTCCAGCCCCTCATCGGAGAGCAGGTCGGGCTGCGCCCGGCTGATCGACGCCTCGATGTCGATCGCGGGATAGTGGCCGGCGTCGGCCAGATCGCGGGAGAGCACGATATGGCCGTCGAGGATCGCACGCGCCGCATCGGCGATCGGGTCCTGCTGGTCGTCGCCCTCCATCAGCACGGTGAAGAACGCGGTGATCGAACCGCTGCCGCTGCGGCCGTTGCCAGCGCGTTCGGCCAGTTGCGGCAGCTTGGCAAACACCGACGGCGGATAACCCTTGGTCGCAGGCGGTTCGCCGATCGCCAGCGCCACCTCACGCTGCGCCATCGCGTAACGGGTCAGCGAGTCCATGATGAGCAGCACGTGCTTGCCCTGGTCGCGAAAATATTCGGCGATCGACATCGCGTAGGCCGCGCCGTTCAGCCGCATCAGCGGCGGATGGTCGGCCGGCGCCGCCACCACCACCGCGCGCGCCATGCCTTCGCTGCCGAGAATGCGGTCGATGAATTCCTTGACCTCTCGGCCGCGTTCGCCGATCAGCCCCACCACCACCACGTCGGCCTCGGTAAACCGCGCCATCATGCCGAGCAGCACGCTCTTGCCGACGCCGCTGCCGGCGAACAGGCCCAGCCGCTGCCCGCGCCCGACCGTCAGGAGACCGTTGATCGCGCGCACGCCGACGTCCAGCGTCTTGCGGATCGGCGCGCGCTCCAGCGGATTGATCGGGCGGCTGTACAGCGGCACCCGCCGCTCCAGCATCAACGGTCCCAAGCCGTCGAGCGGGCGGCCGGCACCGTCGAGTACACGCCCCAGCAAGGTGTCGCCCACCGGCACCTGGCGCACCCGGTCCTGCGCCCGACGGCGCGGAATGTAGCGCATGCCGAGGCGCGGCGGCTGCGCCGCCAGCGGGTTGTCGGGTACGACCCGGGCGCCCGGCATCACGCCGTAGATATCGGTCGCCGGCATGATGAACAGGCGGTCGCCGGCGAACCCGGCCACTTCGGCCTCGATGCTCTGGCCGCCGGGAATCTGGATGTGACACTGGCTGCCCACCGGCATCCGCAACCCGACCGCTTCCATCACCAGCCCGGACACCCGCGTCAGCCGGCCGCTGGTCGCGATCGGCGTCGCCCAGCTCACCGCACGCCGGCAATCGGCCAGGTATTCGCGCAGGCGGACGGTACGATCCATTTATCCTTGGGACCCCGGTTGGACGCGTTCGAGTGTACGGCTGCCGAGTCGGCTGGCAAGGCGCAAGAGCGTGGCTGTTGCCGCTTGAGCGACTTTACAGCCACGGCCTGCCCCTTGCGGGTACGAGGCGGCATGGTCATTCCATGCAACGAGGCGCAACACCGCCAGATGGCTCGACAGTCGTGCAATCGAATGCGTAGCGATTTTTACTGGCAATGAAATGCCCCGGCTGGGATCGCGGAAAGATAATGATGATAACGATTGCATCACGGAAGCGGTCAACCGGGGTTCCAAGGATTATTCGATCCAGTTCTGGTTGCTGCCGAGCACCTGCACCACCTGGCGCCAGCGTGCCGGCAGCGTGGCGTCGAGGTCGCCCTGCGAGGTTTCGATCAGGCAGCCGCCGCGTACGATGCGCACATCCTCGACAATGCGCAGGCGGTTCTTGTCGAGCACCTGGTCGAGATGCGGGCGCACCAGCGCGGCGTCGTCCGGATTCAACAGCAGACGCGCCTCGCGGCTGGTTTCCGCCATCTGCTTCAGCGCCATGTTGACCACGTCGAGGATGCGTTCCGGCCGTGCCGCCAACTCGCCCGCCACCACCTGGCGAGCCACGTCGAGCGCCAGTTCCAGCACCATGTCGGCGAGGCGGAAATCGAGATTGTCGAGCGTCGAGGAAAAGCTCTCGGCCAGTTGCTTCATGCGACCGCAGGCCTGTTCCCCTTCCACGCGCCCGGCAGCCAGGCCTTCGGCATACCCTTCGGCGCGCGCCGCCTCGCGCAATGCCGCCAGTTCGGCCTGCGGATCGGCCTCGGCGGGCGCAGCCTGACCGGCGGACGCAGCCAGTTCCACCACTTCCCATTGTTCGAATGCAGTAGGGGTATTCGGCGTCGTGTCGTCTGTGCTCATGCCGCCTCCTCTTCGGGGAACTGGATCGCGCCTTCAGCCGCCAGCCGCCGCAGGCTCGCGCCCGCCTCGTCCTGTGCGGCCTGGATCATGGTCACCGGCACCGGGCCCAGCGTATCGAGGTCGACGCGCATGCGCTGCGCAGCGGTCGGACTCATCACGGCCGTCAGGGCGTCGAGCACCTGCCCGTCGCTGCCCTTCAAGGCATGCAACAGGGTACGCGCAGCGACGTTGCGCAGGAAGGTCTTGCGGCTGGCCTCGGGCAGCCGTGCCAGATCCTCGAACGCGAGATTGCGCACGCGCAGCCGCGCGGCCAGTTCCGCATCGTTCCGGTCGAGCTGGCTCAAGGCAGCGGCGGCGCTGCCCTCGCTCATCTGCCCCAGCAGGCCGGCCACCGCCGCTTCGCCCTGCGGCGACGCGGCGGCGTCCAGGCTGGCCAGCCAATCGTCCAGGTCGCCCAGCATGTCGGCGCTCGGCGCATCGCTGTGCGCCAGGGCCAGCAAGGTGTCCGCGCGCGTCTTGCCGGGCAGCAGTTCGAGCACGGCGGCGGCGACGTCGCGCGGAAGCTGCGCGACCACCGCGGCGATCAGCTGGGGCGCCTGCGCCTCCAGCAGGCCGGCAATCTCGGCCGGCTCGCGCCAGGCCAGTTTCTCCAGTGCCTGCGCGCCCGGCGCCCCCAGGCGTTCCAGCATGGCCTGCGCGCGTTCCGGCCGAAATGCCTGCCGCAGCGTCTCGTCGAGAAAACGGCCGGTGTCCGCCGCGAATCCGGTCTGTTCGGCGGCCTCGGCGGCGTAATCGCGCAGGATCGCGCGCACGCGCTCGCGCGGCAGCACGTCGAGCTCGCGCATGGCGCTGCCGAGCCGGCTGACCTCGAGCGGGCTCAGGTAGCGGAATACGGCCGCCGTGGCGTCCTCGCCGAGGGCGAGCAGCAGCGCAGCGGATTTTTCGATGCCAGCCTGGCTCACGCGCGCATCCAGAGCTTGATGACATCCGCGGTCACGCGCGGATTGGCCAGCACCTGGCCGCGGGTTGCCTCGAGTTCGGCGTCGAGGTCCACGGCGGGCGGCTCGACGGCCGGCACAGGCCGCGGGCGCCGCCAGACGGCCACCCCGAGGAGTAGAAGCAGCCCGCCCCCGACTGCGGCCAGCATCCAGGGCTGGAAGTCAACGATCCCGGATGTCGCCGGCGGTTGGCTGGCCGGCGGCATGGGCGCGATCGAACGCGGAAGTTGTGCCTGTGGCTGCGCGACGGCTGCAGCGGGCTGGGCGGCGTGCGTCGCAGGCAGCGCATAGACATTCACCGTGTCGCCGCGCGACGGCACCAGTCCCAGTGCCTGGCGGGCCAGCTGACCTGCACGGCCGAGTTCGGCGGCGCTCGCTTCGAATCCCAGGATCACGATGGCATTCACGCGCCGGATGCGGCCTTCCGGCGTATGCGTGGTGCGCACGGTCTTCTCGAGCGGATGCGTCCGGCCACCCACCACGACGTTGCGTACCCGTTCCACCGTCTGTTCGACGTCGCTGTCCTCCAGTGTGGCCGTGACCTGCACGCTCACGCGGTCCTTGCCAAGCCAGGGCGTCAGCACGGCCAGCGCCCGCTGCGCCAGATCCTGCTCCACCGCCCGCTGCCGCGACTGCACCACCTCGGGCACCGCGTCGCCCAGTTGCACGCCGCGCGGGTCGAACACCTGCACCTCGGACCGTTTCATGCGCGGCACGCTGGCCGCCACCAGGGTCTGGATCGTCGTCACCTGCTCGGCCGACAGCCGCGCGTTCGGGCGCAGGCGCACCAGCACCGCAGCCGTGGCCGGCGGCGCATCGCGCAGGAAGGGCGAGACCTTGGGCAGGGCGAGATGGACGCGCGCCAGCTCGACCGTTTCCAGCGACTGGATCGAGCGCGCCAGATCGCTTTCGAGCGCGTGCTGATAGCGCTGCTGCTCTTCCAGCGACGAGGCGCCGAAGCGGGGCGCGCGGTCGACCTCGTCCTGCGCGTCGGCGTCGGACCGGGGCAGGCCGCGCGCGGCCAGACGGTAACGCGCCACATGCAGCTGATCGGCAGGCACCTCGATGCTGCCGTCGGCGGCGGACAGGTGATAGGAAATATTGAGCTGGTCGAGCGCGGCGATGACCTCGCCGCCCGCCCGGTCGGACAGCTTCGGGTAGAGCACGCGATAGTCCGCCGGATTGAGCCACACATAGGCTGCGGACAGCGCCGCCAGCGGCAACAGCACCAGCAGGACGAACATGAAGCGGCGCAGCGGGCTCGCTTCCGCGATCAGGTCGCGCAGACTGCTCAGCCAACCCGGCACTGGACGCACCTCGTCTGCGGGGTCGGGTTGGGCTGTCGGGTCTTGATGGGTTGTGTCGTCACGCGGCGATTATAACCAGTCGGGCGTGGCCACAGCGCGCAATACCACCTGCACCTGCCCCGCCCGCTCGCGGCTCTGGAACCACCAGATGCTCCCCTTTTTCACCGACAGGTCGCCCGCTTGCCCGGTGAGCAGGCGCATCGCCACCTGCCCCAGCGTGGGCTGGTGGCCCACGACCAGCACCGGATAGGCCGCATCCGGCCAGTCCGCCGCGGCCAGTACGTCGTCGGCGCTGGCCCCCGGCGCCAGCGCCGGTACCCGCTGGAAGCCGCGTCCCAGCGCCTGCGCGGTCTGCAGAGTGCGGGTGGCAGGGCTGACCAGGATCCGGATGTCCTGCGACAGCCGCGGCGTCAGCCAGTCGGCCATGCGCGACGCCTGCTTGCGGCCCTTGTCGGTGAGTTCGCGCTTGAGGTCGGGGACCGCGTCATCGGCCTCGGCATGTCGCCACAAAATGAGTTCCATCGATTTTCCTCGAAAAAATCCGGCATCCGGTCACAGGCAAGACCGCCGCATGGCGCCGGGGTTCGCCACGAATCTACCAGTAAGGCCTCGATTTCAGGAATGCGCGGATCGACCCCGCACACTCGCCGTCCGCCGCGTCCGCCTGTTTCGCCGCCAGCCAGCCGAGGGCGAAGTCCCCCATCGCGCCTGCCTCCCTCCCCGCCGCCGTCAGCAGGCCCGACGCGATGTGCGCGTCGTTGGCCCGCCCCAGGCTGTCCTGGGCCGTGCGCAGCGCCCCCAGATACCCTGCCTGCCGCCTGCCGTCGAACAGCGTCTGGAAAAATTCGGCCGCATACCGCTGGCGTTTGATCGCGATACGCAGGGCATGCCGCCGGGCCGGCGTCAGCGTGGCGAAATCGCGCGCGCCGCGCACGATCGGACGATGCCCTTTCTGCAGCGCCCGGCGCACCCAGGCGTCCAGCGGCGACAACTGGATGAAACGCTGCGCGGCCGGCACCGCCTGGCCCTCAGGGTGCGCATGCCAGCCATGCCGCAGCAGCCAGCGCTGCATCGCCAGCAGCCAGGCGCCGGGATGGGCCTGCGCCAGCGCATCCCGCATCGCCGTCCGCACCGCGATGCGACGCACTTCC
This sequence comes from Thiobacillus sp. SCN 63-57, assembly GCF_001725555.1. Lineage (NCBI taxonomy): Bacteria > Pseudomonadati > Pseudomonadota > Betaproteobacteria > Nitrosomonadales > Thiobacillaceae > Thiobacillus > Thiobacillus sp. SCN 63-57. Next base: position 68,229 of record NZ_MEGP01000009.1, read on the forward strand.
AGCGCCGCCATCCCTTGCTGCCAGGATTCGGCGTCGGGATAGTGCGGCGCGATCGCCGGCAGGGTTTCGCCGCACAGCACGTCCCAGTCGCGCGCCGGACCCAGCGCGGCCGCCAGCGCACGCAGTTCGTCCAGCAGCCCGGGCGGCAACGCACACGCCGTCCGGAACAGCCGCAGCGCCGCGCGCAGGCGCCGCAACGCCACCCGCGCCTGGTGCACATATTCGATGTCGTCTGACGTCAGCACCCCCGGCAGATTGGCCTGGAACTGCGCCAGACAGGCCTGGACGATCGCGGCAAAGCCCGCTTCCACGCCCATGCCGTCGTCCAGCCCGAGCGGCACGGACTTCACCGGCGCCGCCCCGATCCCATGCGCCAGCCGCACGCCACGTTCGGCCTTGCTGACGTCGAACGGCAGACAGTCGAACGCAGCGGCCCAGTCCAGCGCCAGCGCGAACAGCGCATCCGGCTGGCCGGCTTTCAATTCGAGCTCGATCTCGCAGATCGGCTGGCGGCGTTCGCCGGACACCACCTCGCCGACGTCGAGCGCCACCTCGACCTGCGCGCCGCCCTTGCCGACAATCAGCCAGGCCGTGCGATGAAAACGCGTCTCGAACACCGGCGCCAGCTGCGCGCGCAACGCCTCCGGCACATAGGCCTGCGCCTCCGGCGGGAACCGGCTCCAGTCCGGCACCCCACGGCCCACCGGCATCTCGAATTCGACGCGCCGCGACAGTCCGCCCTGCCGTTCGCCCTCGGTCTTCAGCGTCTGCAGCCAGCGCCGTCCCACCCGCCGTACGCGCAGCGCCACGCCCTGCGCGCTCAAGGCGAAGTCCGGGGTGTCGAAATAACGGGTGACGAGGTCCTGTTGGACCGGCACGCTACGCCGCCGCGCCATGCGTTTCACGAAGGCCGCAGCCTGCTGCGGCGGCAACGCCAGCTTGAGTTCGATTTCCATTGGATGCGGCGTTGTCATATAACTGTCATGTCAGGGTCGAACACGGGCGTTTATCATTGAAGCACACCACGAATAAATTCATCATGAATCTGCCCAGCCCCGATACCCTCATCAACCGAGAGCTCGGCATTCTCGCGTTCCAGCGCCGCGTGCTGGCCCAGGCCGACGACCCTTCCATGCCCCTGCTGGAGCGTCTGCGCTTCCTCTGCATCGTATCGAGCAACATGGACGAATTCTTCGAGGTCCGGGTGGCCGGCCTCAAGGAACAGATTCGCGCCAACTCCACCCAGCGCTCGCCTGACGGCCTGACGCCGCGCCAGCAATTCCGCGCGGTCTCCGAGATGGCGCATGCGCTGGTTGCGCGCCAGTACGAACTGTTCAACAAGGCGATCATTCCCGAGCTCGCCGAACACGGCGTCCACTTCATCCGCCGCACGCACTGGAACGAAACCCAGGCGGCCTGGATCCGCGACTACTTCTTCCGCGAACTGATGCCAGTGCTGACGCCGGTGGGGCTCGACCCCTCGCATCCCTTCCCGCGTGTGCTCAACAAAAGCCTCAACTTCGCGGTCGAGCTGTCAGGGCGCGACGCCTTCGGCCGCAATTCCGGCGCCGCCGTGGTGCAGGCGCCGCGCTCGTTGCCGCGCGTCATCCGCCTGCCGGAAGAGATTGCCGGCTGCGAATACGGCTTCGTGTTCCTGTCGTCGATCCTGCACGCCCACGTCGGCGAGCTGTTCGCCGGCATGACGGTGCAAGGCTGCTACCAGTTCCGCGTCACCCGCAACTCCGACCTGTTCGTCGACGACGAGGAAACCAAGAACCTGCGCCAGGCGCTGCAGGGCGAACTGCCGCAGCGCCATTTCGGCGCGGCCGTGCGGCTGGAAGTGGCCGACAACTGCTCGGAATCGATGGCCGCCTTCCTGCTGGCGCAGTTCGAGCTCGAAGCCGACGATCTCTACCAGGAACAGGGGCCGGTGAACCTGGTGCGCCTGATGCAGGTGCCCGACTGGGTCGACCGCCCCGACCTCAAGTTCGCTCCCTTCATCCCCGCCCTGCCCGCGCGGCTGGCCAAGGACGAGGACATCTTCGCGCAGATCCGCAAGGGCGACATCCTGCTGCACCACCCCTTCGAATCCTTCCAGCCGGTGATCGACTTCATCGAGCAGGCCGCCGCCGACCCCCACGTCGTCGCCATGCGGCAGACGGTGTACCGCACCGGCACCGACTCCAAGCTGATGCAGGCGCTGATCCAGGCCGCGCAGTCGGGCAAGGAAGTCACCGTGGTGGTCGAACTGATGGCGCGCTTCGACGAGGAAGCCAACATCAACTGGGCGGCCAAGCTGGAGGAAGTCGGCGCCCATGTCGTCTATGGCGTCGTCGGCCACAAGACCCACGCCAAATTGGCGCTGGTCATCCGCCGCGAAGACGGCGAGCTGCGCCGCTACGCGCACCTGGGCACCGGCAACTACCATGCCCGCACCGCACGCCTGTATACCGACTTCGGCCTGCTGACCGCCGACGAGACCATCACCGCCGACGTCAGCAGCCTGTTCACTCAGATCACCGGGCTGGGCAAGGCCGGCAAGCTGAAACGCCTGTGGCAGTCGCCGTTCACCCTGCACAGCGAAGTCGTCGCCGCCATCAATCACGAAGCCGAACTGGCGGCCGCCGGCAAGCCCGCCGCCATCATCGCCAAGATGAACGCGCTGCTGGAACCGCAGGTCATTGCCGCCCTCTACGCCGCCAGCCAGGCCGGGGTGAAGATCGACCTCATCGTCCGCGGCGTCTGCGCTCTGAGACCCGGCATTCCCGGCCTGTCCGAGCACATCCGCGTGCGCTCGGTGGTCGGCCGCTTCCTCGAGCACACGCGCATCTTCTATTTCAAAAACGGCGGCGACGACAAGGTCTTCCTGTCGTCGGCCGACTGGATGGACCGCAACTTCTTCCGCCGCATCGAGACCGGCTTCCCCATCCTCAATCCCAAGCTGAAGAAGCGCGTGATCGCCGAAGGCCTGAAACCCTATCTGCGCGACAACGTGCAGGCCTGGGACATGCTGCCCGACGGCAGTTACCGCCGCCGGGCCAAGCGCCGCGCCAAGGCCTACAGTGCACAGGTCGAACTGCTGGCACTGCTGACCAAACCAGCCTAGAAGCGCTTTCCCCTACTCCGACGCGGCGTTTCGCACGCGCGTGCGGCGCGCACGATCGCCGGCGTGGATGGGATTTGTCCTACAAAGGGTTCGTATCTCACTGATACGTTGGCGTCTCGCCAAGCCCTAAGCTGACACCCAGTCCTCTGAGCCCAAGAAGCAGGCCAGCGCGAACCGTTGAGCCAGCATATGCAGCTTGATGCAAGGTAGTCCACGCCCCTGCCGAAGAATAAAAGGTTCAGGCGACGCAACTTTTCTTGTGTTGCATCGAGACCCAATCGATATCAATTAGACGAAAGGCCAAAAATGCGAACCAACCCCTTGATATTCACTCTCCTGGGCGCTGCCCTTCTTTCCGCAGGCGCTGTCTCGGCCCACGCGGCCGACGGACGTTTCTACGATCCCCGCAACGAAGCCAGCCCCACCGGAAAAACCATCGGCTACGAGCTGTACCGCACGATCGGATGTCCCGGCCGGGGCCTGCTCGATACGCCGTGCCCGGTACCGAAAGATGTCGACAGCGATGGTGACGGCGTCGTCGACAGCAAAGACAAATGCCCCGACACGCCGAAGGGCACCGAGGTCGACGCCAACGGCTGCCCCATTCCAGTTGACGCCCCCGTTGAGCCGACACCGGCCCCCATGACCGAACAGAAACCGGAGGCAGAGCAGCAGGTGGCCAGCCCCGTGCCGGCCCCGGCCCCGGCGCCGCATCGCATGGTGCTCGAAGGCGTGAATTTCAATTTCGACCGCGCCGCGCTGCGTCCGGAAGACCGCGACGTCATCGACAAAGACTTCGCCAAGCTCAAGGAGTGGGGCGACGTCAAGATAGAAGTGGCGGGCCACACCGACAGCATCGGCAGCGACCGCTACAACATGGGCTTGTCGCTGCGCCGCGCCAATACCGTTCGCAACTATCTGATCAGTAAAGGCATCCGCGCCGACCGTCTGGTGGCCAAGGGCTACGGCGAATCGCAGCCGATCGCCAGCAACGACACCGACGAAGGCAGGGCCCAGAACCGCCGCGTCGAACTGAACCAGATCAAGGAATAAACGCGTTCTCCACCGCTCTCCCTGAGTGGACCTACGGGAACCCAGGTTCCCGTTTTTTTTTGTCGGCATGGGCGTCGCCCCCAGGACGCGAGGCATGCGCTGCGATTGACGGCGTCGCAGCCGGTGCCGATCTTCCGGACTTGAAAACCCCGGCACCGCCCCCATTTCCCGTTGCGTTGTGTTTGTTTTACGGGAGATCAAGGCATGTCCGCCACCACCAAAGAAACCCTGGGCTTCCAGGCCGAAGTCAAACAGCTGCTGCAGCTGATGATCCATTCCTTGTATTCCAACAAGGACATTTTCCTGCGCGAACTCATTTCCAACGCTTCCGACGCCGCCGACAAGCTGCGCTTCGAGGGCCTGTCGGATGCCGCGCTCTATGAAAACGACCCCGACCTCAAGATCCGCGTCGCCTTCGACCGCGAGGCGCGCACGCTCACGATTTCCGACAACGGCATCGGCATGAGCCGGCAGGAAGTCATCGACCACATCGGCACCATCGCCAAGTCCGGCACGCGTGAGTTCTTCAGCCAATTGTCCGGCGACCAGAAGAAGGACGCCGCGCTGATCGGCCAGTTCGGTGTCGGCTTCTACTCCGCCTTCATCGTCGCCGACAAGGTCACGCTCACCACCCGCCGCGCCGGCCTCACGTCCGAGCATGGCGTACGCTGGGAATCCGAGGGCGCCGGCGACTACACGCTGGAAACGGTGGAGAAGCCCGGCCGCGGCACCGAGATCGTGCTGCATCTGCGCGAAGGCGAGGACGAATTCCTCTCCGACTGGAAGATCAAGTCGGTCATCCGCACCTATTCCGACCACATCACCCTGCCCATCGTGATGAAGAAGACCGAATGGAAGGACGGCGTCGAAACCCCCACCGACGAGGACGAGACCGTCAACCGCGCCTCCGCCCTGTGGGCGCGCGCCAAGAAGGACGTCACCGACGACGAGTACACCGAGTTCTACAAACACGTCGCCCACGACTTCGAGCCGCCGCTGGCCTGGTCGCACAACCGCGTCGAGGGCAAGCAGGAATACATCTCGCTGCTCTACGTGCCGTCGAAAGCGCCGTTCGACCTCTACGACCGCGAGAAGCGCCACGGCATCAAGCTCTACGTGCGCCGCGTCTTCATCATGGACGACGCCGAGCAGCTGATGCCGCAATACCTGCGCTTCGTCCGCGGCGTCATCGACTCGGCCGACCTGCCGCTCAACGTCTCGCGTGAAATCCTGCAGAACAGCCGCGACATTGACGCCATCAAGGCCGGCTCGGTGAAGAAAGTGCTGGGCCTGCTGGAAGACCTGGCCGAGAACCAGCCGGAGAAATACGTCGAATTCTGGAAGGCCTTCGGCAAGGTGCTGAAGGAAGGCCCGGGCGAGGACTTCGCCAATCGCGAGAAGATCGCCGGGTTACTCCGCTTCGCCTCCACCCACACCGACACCGACGCCCAGGTCGTCTCGCTCAAGGACTACATCGGCCGCATGAAGGAAGGCCAGACCGCGATCTACTACATCACCGCCGACACTTTCGCCGCCGCCCAGCACAGCCCGCACCTCGAAATCTTCCGCAAGAAAGGCATCGAAGTCCTGCTGCTGTCCGACCGCGTCGACGAATGGCTGATGAGCAACCTCACCGAGTTCGACGGCAAGCCGATCAAGTCCGTCGCCAAGGGCGGCCTCGACCTCGGCGAACTCGAAGACGAAGCCGAGAAGACCGCGCAGAAGGAAGCCGAGGATAGCTTGGCCCCGCTGGTCGAGCGCATCAAGACCACGCTCGGCGAGCGCGTCAAGGACGTCCGCGTCACCCACCGCCTGACCGACTCGCCCGCCTGCCTCGTCACCGGCGAAGGCGACATGAGCGCCAACCTCGAGCGTCTGCTGAAGGCCGCCGGCCAGGCCGCGCCGACCGTCAAGCCCACGCTGGAAATCAACCCGACCCACGCGCTGGTCACGCGGCTCAACGCCGAATCAGACGAAGACCGCTTCGCCGCCTGGGCCAACCTGCTGTTCGAGCAGGCGCTGCTGGCGGAAGGCGGACAGCTCGATGATCCGGCGAGTTTTGTGCGGCGCTTGAATGGGTTGCTGGCGATGTTGCCGGGGTGACAAAGGAAAAAGGCCGTTCGTGTATAAACACGACCGGCCTTAAATCTGTTGTTCCCAGCGCGACTGAGCAATCAGTCGCGCTTTTTTACGTCCAACCGCGTCACGCCGTTGCGCTGTGCCGGAAATACTGCGATTCTCTGCCACGACCCGAGGGCGCGAATCAGTACTAGCGCGGCCGGATAAAAGCGGAGAAGGTGTGTTTTCCGCTGGGAAGCGCCCCATAACAAAATCACTCTCAATAAGAACAGCGAGTTAGCATGCAACGTAGCGCGTTATTCATCTTCATCGGAACTAGATATGCACCTGTTCAGGTGTCTACTTCACGTTAGGTGCCGAACATGGCGGAGCGCAAGTTTATAACTGAAATGGCTTTCACCCTTGCTTCGCAAGGCGTAATGATTACTCATCCGAAAGACATTTCAAAAATTGATGACCAGCCTGAAGATGTTAGTGAGTTGGCCAAAGACTGCCATATCTACCTGATAGTAAAACGTCCTCGACTTGGCTTTGTGGCAGATTCCATAAAGTGGAAGGATGGCATTACAAAAGGAAAGATGTACTACCATCAAGCGGGAGAAAGAATAGAGATAGATTTTCTATTGGCTGGAGAGCCAAATGGAATCATCCAATACAGCGAATATCCGCATAACACAATTACTCTAGTTAACGGCGAGGATAGAATTGGTCCGTTACCAGCGCATCTAATCAGCCTTATCTGCGACGATATTAGCGATAAGAGCCTGCGAGACCTAGAGGTCGTATATGTAGGCATGTCATACGGCGACGGCAATCGGTCAGCGAAAGATAGACTAAAGAGCCATTCCACACTGCAACAAGTTCTCGCAGATATGAGCGCCGATGAACCCGATAGTGAGGCGCTCCTAATCCTGGTTCAGTACGCCCCGCCGATTTCACTCATAACATTCGACGGTCGTGACAAGTCACTTCGCATGGAAGATGATCGCGATGTAATTAAAGACCTAAGAAAACAACAAGAACTTATTGACGGAAAGACCGAAATTGCCTTGGCAGAAGCGGGCCTAATCAAGTACTTTAAACCACGATACAACGACAAATATAAAAACAACTTCCCAGACAGGGCGCATGCGATAACCGAGTCTTTGTATGATATTGACTTCATTGCGTTCGTAGTCGAGTTAGACACTGAAGATATAAAAGTCAGGCTATTTAGCGAGAATATGAAACCCGGATTTCACCATATAGCCAGCTACGATCTGCATGACTCCAGTATTAGAAAGAGCTTTTTTGACTTACTGGAGTCTTCCTCTAGTTACTCTGCCGGAAGTCATTCGGGGCCGATATTTTGAGCCCCACCCAATCAACACCTAACACTTCGGTCAAGCGTGAACTGGCCCACAACGGCCTCCGTCCACTTTCGGCCAGCGCCTTACCTCAAACGCGTTATGCATAAGCTCACGGAGAAGCTTTCATGGCTCATTTTCTGAGAGATCAACGGATTTCAAGTGTGTCGATAACTGAGGATAGACTTTCTCAGTTATCGACTATTTTCGAAGACAGAGAAAAGTCACTTGATGACACATCAAAAGCTAATAACTCTCCGGATGACGAGCCCGCCCTTTCATACATCATTCGTTTTGATGGAAAAGGATACAGAGTCTTTTCTATTGATGAATTGCTTAGATATTTCCACCAAGCCAAGTCGGTCGAGAGAGTACTGATTACGCTTGAGACTGGTAGAAGCTTAAAAAACAACCGCCAGACAGGGACATTTATGGAGGTACGCCTAGATGAGGTTGAGCCTCACACCTCATATCTACAGGCAACCTCTGACGATAAAGACTGGGCTGAAGCGGCGTTTTCCTCATTGCAAGAAGTCATATACAAGTGCAATAACAAGTCGGCCTGGGTAAGAAGTGCCTGGACAACTTTTATAGTTCAACTGGTAGGCGTAACACTCGGGTTTCTATTAAGTCTGTGGGCTGCCGCCAAGTTCTCGCCAAAGCTTGCTGTAGAAAGTCCTTTTGTAATTAGTTTCATTTTCGTGTTTATTTTGTTTTCCAATACTTGGACATATTTAAACCAACTCATTCTGCGCATCTTAAATCTCGCATTCCCAAACGTGAAATTTATTCGTAAAGGTCGCGAGCACTTTCACTGGCTATTTCAGGCGATTGTCGGTGGGTTGGTCGGCGCCGTTGTTCTCTACTTTTTAAGCCAAGCGGGGGCTTTTTTGCTGGATGTTCTCAGTAGCTTGGTGGCTAAAAATGCATAACCTTTCCAAGGTTAAACGGGTCAGCGTCGGATATCGCTGATGCCTACTTTCGATGCTAATTTTTTTTGCAGGGCGGCCCT
>NZ_MEGP01000010.1:0-54631 GCF_001725555.1 Thiobacillus sp. SCN 63-57
CTAACTTGCAACGGACTGGTCGCGTCAACAACCCGAAAATTATGAACCCTGGCTCTGGTTGGGATTGGCAAGCGAGGGGGGGCAAAACTGGTCAGGTGCGGTCGATGCTTATGAAAAATCCCTGGCCCGGATGCCAGCCTCAGTTTCTATCACCCTTGCCTTGGTACGGAACCAGCTTCGCCTTAATCAGGCTGAAAAGGCTCTGGACGTGCTGCAGGCGGCCATCGAGCAGAACCGGGAAACTGCCGATCTGTGGTTCGCACAGGGCGTCACCGAACAGATATTGGGCCATGTCGATGCAAGCGAGAAGTCGTTCACTAGAGCAGTCGAACTTGATCCTGTCGATGCCAAATCCTGGGAGCGGTTGTTTGACAATGCCGCCAGTCGCCGCGATTTCCAAAGCGCACGCCAAGCCGCAGCCCATTTAACTGAAATAGGGCCGGAACGTCCGGATTACTGGTTGCGCCTTGCTCAGGCCTACTATTCCATTGGGCTTTCTAACCGCGCGCTGAGAGCAGCAGATCGCGCCGCACTGATCGCACCGGACAGTGGCGACACGCATGTCTGGCGTGGCACGGTACTCGTTCAACTACGTGCGTATGGACTCGCTATCGAAGCGCTCAAACGCGGCATTGCAGCTAACCCCAGCAGGCTCGACTGGGCCTGGGAACAACTTGCCACCGCGTATTACCAGCTGAACCTGTATCCCGAGGCGATCGCTGCTCAGCGCGAGGCAGTCAGGTTAGAGCCAAACCAGTTTTCTTATCAAGGAGAACTGGGGGTCATGCTGAAAGATGATGGGCAAGAGGCTGAAGCCCTCACCCTGTTCGAGGCACTCAGCGGAAAATATCCAAACGACCCGTTCCCATGGCGCCAGATCGGCTTTGTCCAGGCAAAATCAGGACACTACGCGGAGGCCATCAAAGCGCTCGAGCAATCATTACGTCTGGCACCCGATCAGGCCAAAGTATGGCAGGCCTTGGGCGAGACGTACGCGTACGCCGATCGGCCGGATGACGTACACCGTGTTTACCAGCGCCTACGCGGACTTGATGGTGTGCGTGCCGAGCAGTTCTACCGGGACTTTGTGTTTCCTATGGAGGCACAACCATGAACTCGGCCACCATCAGTTTTGTCTGTGCACTTCCTCTCCTTACCCTATGTGCTGTGTCACCCACATGGGCAGGAGAAGCCGAAAAGGTATTCGAACAGGCCCGGACAGCAGTGGTCACGATCGAAACACGCGACGAACACAACCAACCCGAGAATCAAGGGAGTGGTGTTGTCGTCGCACCTGAACAAGTTGCCACCAACTGTCATGTCGTAGATGAGGCCCGAGGCATCGAGGTGACCTGGCAAAGGAAGAAACTGAAAGCAAATCTCCAGCGCAGCGATTTGCCACGAGATGTTTGCCTACTGAGCGTGCCCGGCCTGTCGGCCAAACCGGCCACGCTGCGTAAGCGCGCGGACCTGAAGGTCGGGGAAACCGTTTATGCGGTGGGTAACCCTCTCGGCCTTGAGCTGACGGTCAGCTCCGGACTCGTTTCTGCCTTGCCACAAATGGAACACGACTCCCATCTCTACACCAGCGCACCCCTGTCGCCAGGCTCAAGTGGGGGCGGCCTGTTCGATGCCCAAGGCCGACTGGTCGGGCTGACCACCAGCATTTTCAGCTACGGACAGAATTTTAATATTGCCCTGCCCACTGATTGGCTGGAAGAGTTGGAGAAACGTGCTCAGGCAACCAGCTCCTCTGCCCCAGAGCCCGTTCCGGACCCCGATTGGCTCACCGAAGCCGGAAAGTTGTCCGGGCAAGGAAACTGGCCAGCGCTTAAGGAATGGACGGACCGCTGGCTGGCTGCCTACCCGACTTCCGCTCTGGCACTCATCAACCGTGGGGATGCCCTGAAAAACCAAGGGCAATTGAAGCAAGCGATGCTGGACTACCAGCGTGCGGCCAAGTTGGATCCTCACCTGGCCTCGGCAATAGGCAGCCAAGCCATAATTCTGACCCAACAAGGGCGATTCACCGAAGCTCGCGAATTCGCTCAGCGCGCCTTGTCCATGGTCTACCAGCAAGACCCGCGAGCATGGCTCGTGCTCGGTGACGTTGAAATCAACAGCGGTCAGATGGACGCTGCGCAAACGGCCTATGAAACTGCTGCTCGTCTAAATCCCGGCAATCCCGTAGCTTGGAAGATGGTCGGAATCGTCTGCACCAAGAGGAAAGATCTCGCCTGCGCGGAAAAGGCATATCGCAAAGGGTTGCGCCTGAATCCGGATGATGCCGATCTAAACAAGGCGCTGGCCGGATTGCAGCTGGAGCAAGGCAAAAGAACCGAGGCCGCAGAATTACTGGGCGCGCGCACCGCTTCCCGGCCTGATGACGCGGACACCTGGATCGCCTTGGGGGTGGCAGAGCAGAGGGGTGGACGTTTAGCCGAAGCGGACAAGGCTTGGCGCAAGGCGGTAGAGCTTAATCCCGAATCGGCTGAAGCCTGGGCCTATCAAGGCTGGTCGCAAGGCAAGCTGGGCAACCTCGATGCGGCAGAAGTCTGTTTGCGCAAGGCCATCAGACTGAATCCCCGTCTTATCATGGCCTGGTCTTCTCTCGCCACCGTTCAAATAAGCCTCAAGCACTACGCCGACGCTGAACAGAGTTTCAATAAACTGATCGAATTAAATCCCCAAGATGTGAATTTCTGGCTGGGCTTGGGCTCAGTCCGTTATCAGCAAGGCAGCTTTACCGGTGCGGCCTCTGCCTGGAGGCAAGCGACCGTGATCCAGCCGGACCAGATCGTGGCCTGGTCCGGCTTGGCGAGTGCCAGTGTCAATGCAGGCAAGCTGGACGATGCCAAGATTGCGGGGCAACGTGCTTACAACCTTGATCCTACCGATGTCAACGCCCTGCTTGTGTTGGCTACCGTTTATGGCAAACGTGGCGATTACGCCACGTCGCTGGAATACATGGAGCAAGCTATCGCCCTTCACCCCGGCATTCCAGAGAACTGGAGCAACAAGGGTTATTCCCTGCTCAAGCTTGGGCGTTACGATGAGGCGGTGAAAGCGTTTGAAACTGCAATCCGGCTGAAACCGGACTTCACCAACGCCTGGGTCAATCTGGGTGAAGCAAAAATGCGCCAGGGCCAATTGGGAGAGGCGATTCAAGCATTGGACCATGCTATCAAGTTAGCGCCTAATTCCCTCGACGCACGCCTGTATATGGCCGAAGCCTTCACACAGATGATGCAGCCCGGAAATGCCCGTAAGCACCTCGAGCAAGCAATCCGTATCGCCCCGCGGGATCCAATTATTTGGCGCAGATTGGCAGAAGCTGATCTGGCTCAAGGTGACAGGGAGGCCGCGCTTCAAGCTATCAACCAATTAGGAACACTCGACCCAATTGCGGCACGATCGCTTCGCCATAACATTGAAAGCAAACCCAAATCTGTTCACTCAAACTAACGAAGTCCATACAAAGCAGGCCACGTGTCGAGTTTGTTTTGACGAGGCGAACCTATTTAAATCGCCCGCACACATCCGACCGCTCAAAAGGCATAAGCGGACACCTTTGCCTGGGTCGGCGTAAGACCGCTTAGGCCGAACAAGAGACAGTCAACTACCCAAAATCATGCACTCCCCTGATGCCTACTACAGCGGGACAAATTGCCTGCGACCCAGCGCCCGCCACACTTCGCTCATGAAGCGGCGCTGGTTGAAATCCGACTTTTCCATGATCTGGGTGACGCGGCCGTTCAACGCATGCTGATCTTCCGCCGTCAGCAGCTTGGCAGTGAGGACGAGGATGGGGATCTTGGCTGTTTCGGGATGCGCGGCGAGCGCCTCCACCACTTCGAAGCCGCTTACCTCCGGCATCATCAGGTCGAGGATGATCAGGCTGGGCAAATGGGTTTTCGCCATCGAAATGCCTTCGGCCCCGCCAGACGCCTGCAGCACCTTGAAGGGGAAGGATCTCAGGTAGGCCATGGCGAGCTCGACTGCGTGCGGATCGTCGTCCACGACCAGGATGGTCCGCGGCTCGCCGGCTTCGTCGGTGCGCCCAAGCCCGAGCCGCTCCAGCGCGGCATCGAGGCCATCCTTCAACACGGGCTTTTGCAGCACCTCGGCGGCCCCCAGCGAGAAGCCCTTGCTGCAGTCGGCGACGATCGACATGATGACGACGGGGGTCTGCGCGAACTGGGGGTTCTGCTTGATCCGGGCGAGGAGCTCCCAGCCGTCCATGTCGGGCAGCAGGATATCGAGGCTGATCAGGTCAGGCCACGGCGACTCGTTCAGCATGGCGAGCGCGATCTGGGCCGAAGCCGCGCGCATGACCTCGCAGCCGTTGGCCTCCAGTTGCATGCGGATGAGATCGGCCGCCTGGTTGTTGTCCTCCACCACCAGCACCCGCGGTGCTTCCACCACCACCGGCGTGGTATCGGGCCGGACCAGGATGGCCTGCCTGTCCGCTTCGCCGGGCGTGTCGCGGTAAGGCAGCCATACCGTGAAGCGGCTGCCGCGGCCGGGCAGGCTGGCCACCCGCACGCCGCCGCCATGCAGCTCCGCCAGCTTGCGCACCAGCGCCAGGCCCAGCCCCGTTCCTTCGAAACGGCGGGACAGCGAGCTGTCGATCTGGACGAAAGGCTGAAACAGCCGCGCCATGTCGTCCGCCTCGATGCCGATGCCGCTGTCGGACACGTCGATCTGCAGGAAGGCATCGATGTTTTCGGGAAGCGGGGTGCGCACCTCGGGCAGGTCGCCCGCCCGCTGTAATGCCGCCTCGCGCGTCACCACGCCGGCATGCAGCGTGACCGCGCCGCCTTCCGGCGTGAATTTGACCGCATTGGAAAGCAGGTTGTAGACGATCTGCTTGAGCTTGCGCGGATCCAGCCAGCATGGCGCCATCTCTTCAGGCACTTCCAGCTTCAGGCTGATCCGGTGCGCCAGCGATTTCTCCTTGACGATGGAGAGGCTGCCGCCCAACAGGGGGATGGGATCGGTCTTCTCCAGTTCCAGGTGCATCTTGCCCGCCTCGACCTTGGATAGATCGAGCACGTCGTTGATGAGCGCGAGCAGATGCTGGCCGCTGTCGAAGATGTCGCACAGATACTCGTGCTGCTTGTCGTTCAGTTCGCCGACCAGGCCGTCGCGCAACACTTCCGAGAAGCCGATGATCGCGTTGAGCGGCGTGCGCAGTTCGTGACTCATGCTGGCCAGAAATTCGCTTTTGAAACGGGTCGATTCCTCGGCGGCCTGGTGCATCTGGATGAGCAGGCTTTCCTTTTCCTTGGCGGCGCTGATGTCGTCGATCATCCAGATCGCGCCGTCCGGATAAAGCTCGGGATCCAGCGGCTTGTGGACGACGTGTGCCCAGAACGGAACGGCCTGGCGCTTCAGCTGGATTTCGGTATCGAAGATCTCGCTTGGCGCACGTTCCTGCCCGGGGTCGCCCCATAGCGTCCCGCTTCCTGCCGGCTGCAGCAGCGAGCCGATCGGCGTGCCCGCCAGCGCGTCGGGCGAAACCGTGCCGAACAGGTCGGCCGTCTTGGGATTGGCGCGCACGATTCGGTTGTGGGTGGAAAAAACGACGCCCACCTGGATGTTGTCGAGGATGGTTTCCAGCTCCAGGGTGCGTTCGCGAACGCGCTTCTCGAGTTCCGCGTAGACCTGTACGTTCTCCAGCGCGACCGCCGTCGTGTCCGCGAGCGCCTGCAGCACCTTCACCTGTTCCGGGCTCGGTTGATGCCGTTCCGCCCAGTAGTTTCCGATGGCGCCCACCGGATCCAGGGTGCGGATCGGCACCATCGCCAGGCTTTTGACGAAGGTGGGGCGATAGGCATCGGCGGGAATGCGCGAATCGGCGTAGATGTCCTCGATCACTGCAGGCTGCCGGTTCAGCATGGCCCAGCCGCTGATGCAGACATCCATGGGAAAACGCTGCCCTTTCCACAGGGGGCTGATCGCATCCTCGTCGGCGTAAAAGCATTTGTCGCCGTCGCGCAGCACGAAGGTTGCGCCGTCGGCGCCGGTGAGTGCACGCGCCGCATGCTTGACGATGTCCATCACGGTAGCCAGATCGCGCGCCATCGACAGGCGTTGCACCACCTCGACCAGCTGTTCCATCGCATGGCCGTACCACAGGGCCCGCTCCCGGGCGTTTCCGGAGTCTGTCGATTCTGTCATGGCGAGGCTCGTGTTGGTGTGATCGGGAAGGTAGGTGCGCGCGCCACCGCTCAATCGGTGTGCGATTGATAGATGTCGTTGAATACGTCGGCACAGCGGATAAACGCGGCCAGCACGGCAGGATCGAAATGGCTGGGGTGAGTCCGCTCGTCGCCCTCCACGATCAGGCTGAAGGCCTGCTCGTGGGTAAACGCGGCCTTGTAGGGACGGACACTGCGCAGCGCGTCGTACACGTCGCAGATCGCCATGATCCGCGCTTCCAGCGGAATGGCGTCCCCCACGAGCCGACCCGGATAGCCGCTGCCATCCCATTTCTCATGATGATTCTGGGCAATGGCCGCACCCATGCGGGTGTAGGGCGAGGTGGTCTTCCCGCCGCCCAGGATCCTGGCGCCGAGTTCGGCATGGGACTTCATGCTCTCCCACTCCACCGGATCGAGGCGGCCCGGCTTGAGCAGGACCATATCCGGCACGCCGATTTTGCCGATGTCGTGCAGCGGACTCGCATGATAGATCGTCTCGACGAAGTCCTGCGGCATCCCCAGTTGTCCGGCCAGGTGCTTGCAGTAGTGGCTGATGCGGCGGATATGCGCACCGGTCTCCTCGTCGCGGAATTCCGCCGCGCGCAAAATGGTGTAGAGCGTGTCGAACTGGCTTTCGACGAGTTGCTCGGTGCGTTCCCTCACCTGCACTTCCAGCGTGTGGTTGTAATTGGCGAGAAAATCGCTGTATTCCTTGAGCCGCAGGAGGTTGCGAACGCGCACCCACAATTCCGCGCGGTCCACCGGCTTGGTGAGGAATTCCTCGACTCCGCTCTGCAGGGCGGCCAGCCTCGATTCGCGTCCCGACAGGGAGGTCACCATGATGATGGGGATGGCCCGGGTGGCATCGGCGGCCTTGAGTTCCGCCGCGACCTGAAAGCCGTCCATGCCCGGCATCATGGCATCGAGCAGGATGAGGTCCGGCTTCTCCGTCGTCGCCCACTGGAGGGCGGCTTCGCCGCTCTGCGCCTCGAACGTGAGATAGCCTTCGGATTTCAGCAGCAGCGAGAGATGGGCCCGGTTCTTGGCGTCGTCATCGACGATCAGGATGGTTTTTTGTATGACGGCGGCGTCCATGTGTGCCTATTCCCCGTGCAGGTCTACGGTCGCGCCGGCAGGCAGTGCGGCGGCAATCGTTTCGAGAAACGTTCGGTAATTGAAGGGTTTGGCGATATAGCCGTCGCAGCCCGCCGCCCGGATCTTGTCCTCGTCGCCTTTCATGGCAAAGGCCGTGAGCGCAAAAACCTTGCTGTGCCGCAAGCCGGCATCGGCCTTGATCACTTGGGTGGCAGCGAGTCCGTCCATCCCGGGCAGCTGAATATCCATCAGGATGATGTCAGGCCGATGCATCCGCGCCAGCGCGATTCCGGCTTGTGCGTCGCTCGCCTGCAATACTGTGTATCCGGCGTTTTCCAACAGAAAGCTCGCCAGCTTCATGTTGTGGGGGTTGTCTTCGATGATCAGGACAGTTGCCACGGTACATTCCCTCAGCCTTCCGGTTCGGACTGTTCCCCCGCTTTGATTTTTTATTTTGATGTTCGTGTCGATGCGGCCGGCAAGGCCAGCGCACGCTTCGATTACAGCACAGCATAGGCCATTCACCGAGAATTAATGGTTATGCTCCGCCGTGCGACCCTGCCTCTTCATGTCATGTCTACCCCGAATTGCGCGGCCTTATTAAACAACGGGGTACGGCTGCCGGTCCAGCCGGCATATCTGCGCGGCGTCTGTACCAGCGCAGACCTCTCATGAAACAGCCTGGACATCGAGTTCACGAAACGCCGGGCCTGATCCCCGGCACGTCAGTCGGCTTACGGCCGCAGAGGATTGCCTATCCAACCCACCCAAAGCACGCGGCATGGAAAATGGCACGGACATGACAACACACTAATAACAAAAACAATGTGTTACATAAAAACCTACCCATTTCCTACCCATTTGGGTAATCCCGATAAAATCACTCAAGTATTGTCTAGACTGGAGAAGGTCTTCCTTATTCCCTGGAGACTGCCATGTCTACTCGCCCCCTCCATGACACCCCCATGCTCGACCAGCTTGAAAGCGGGCCGTGGCCCAGTTTCGTGACCGGTCTCAAACGCCTGGCCAAGGACAACGACATGATGGTTGACCTGCTCGGCCAACTGGAAACCTCCTACGAAGCCCGCAAGGGCTTCTGGAAGGGCGGCACGGTCGGCGTGTTCGGCTATGGTGGCGGCATCATTCCGCGCTTCACCGAACTGAAGGACGAATCCGGCAAGCCACTCTTCCCCGAGGCCGCCGAATTCCACACGCTGCGCGTGCAGCCGCCGGCCGGCATGCACTACACCTCCGACCTGCTGCGCAAGCTGTGCGACGTGTGGGTCGACAACGGCGGCTCGGGCTTGATCGCGTTCCACGGCCAATCCGGCGACATCATGTTCCAGGGCGTCAGCAGCGAGAACGTGCAGGCGGTGTTCAACGGCCTCAACGAAATCGGCTTCGACCTCGGCGGCGCCGGCCCGGCGCTGCGCACCTCGATGTCCTGCGTCGGTTCGGCGCGCTGCGAAATGTCGTGTTTCGACGAGGCGCGGGCGCTGCGCACCGTCATCAACAACAACATCGACGACATGCACCGTCCGTCGCTGCCCTACAAGTTCAAGTTCAAGTTCTCCGGCTGCCCGAACGACTGCGTCAACGCGATCCAGCGTTCGGACATGGCGACCATCGGCACCTGGCGCGACAACATTCGCATCAACGAGACGCTGGTGCAGGACTATTACAAGGTGCACGGCATGCACGACCTCTACAACGATGTAGTCGGCCGCTGCCCGACCAAGGCCATTACCGTGGTGCCGGCCGATCAAGTGCAGGCGGGCGAACATACCTCGGTGGCGCATCTTGGCGACGGCAACGCCCTGTGCATCGACAACAAGAACTGCGTGCGCTGCATGCACTGTCTCAACGTCATTCCCGGCGGTCTGCTGCCCGGCAAGGACAAGGGGGTGACCATCCTGGTGGGCGGCAAGGGCGTGCTGAAGATCGGCGCCACCATGGGCAGCGTGATCATTCCGTTCATGAAGCTGGAAACCGACGAGGACTTCGAGAAGCTGAACGAACTGGCGCGCAACATCCTCGACTTCTTCGCGGAGAATGCGCTCGACCACGAGCGCACCGGCGAAATGATCGAGCGGATCGGGCTCGCCAATTTCCTCGAAGGCATGGATATCCCGGTCGATCCCAACATGATCAAGGAGCCGCGTTCCAACCCCTACTTCCGTTCCGACGACTGGGACGAACAGGTGGCCAAATGGGTGGAATACAAGCAGAAAGCAGCCTGAGCGGGACCGATATGGCCGCATGACGTCGCCTGCGCTTGCGCGGGTTCCGGCGCGGGTAGTTGTCTGATGGGCCAGGCGGGCGTCACAGCCCGACAAGCTGGGCGTGCAGTCCTCGTTCCTCGAAGCGATGGAGCAGGCTGGATGCCCGGGTGGCGTCCGTATCGTAGACCACCATGATCATGTGTGTTTTTTCCGGGCGATGTCCCACCGAGATCACGCCCGCATCATGGCGGATGCCCTCTTCGAGGCGATGCAATGCCTCATCGTCGAGCGTTTCGTTGATATGCACAAGCACGTCATTCAGTCTTGCGTTCATCTTGCTCTCCTTATCGCAGACGGGAGAAAAACACGGCTACTTGCCGCGAACGAGCAGGACCGGCTTGCTCGCCACGCGCACGATCCCCTCGGCGACGCTCCCCAGGAACAGGTGGCTCAGACCGCGCCGGCCATGCGTCCCGACCACGATCAGATCGGCCGGCCAGGCGTCGGCTTCGCGCGCCAGGACATCGGGGATGCGATCGCCCAGCCGGTCCAGCTCGATCAGCCGGGTGTCGGCCTCGACGCCGGCCTCGGCTGCCGTGGAAGCCGCCTTGCCGAGCAGCGCACGCCCGCTGGCGGCCAGCACGTTCCAGAGTTCTGCCGTGTTCGGGAATTCAGACCAGTTGAGGTTGACTTCATCCACCACGTTGACAATGCGCAGGCGCGATCCCGCCGCTCTGGCAAATTGAATGGCCTCGTTCAGCGCCAGTTCGGAGGTCTGGCTGCCATCGATCGCCACCATAATGGACTTGTACATGATGCACCTCTCTCACGTGCGTGCGTCCGGGGAAAAAGCTGGGCGCCTCGCAGCCGTTAGCCCTCTTCACGACAGGCTGCAGACCGTGTGAATTCATCATAGTCCATTGATTTCCGTCCGACGCTGCCGGGCGGCAAGCGCGGGGCGGCGGACGCTGCGTTTACGAGTTGGCGCCCTCGCGCAATTCGTCCATGATCTCGTCCATGTCCTTTTCCCAGCGCTCCAGCACGGGCTTCAGGGCCGGATCCGGGAAAAACTGCTGCAGCGCCTGCGGATGGCTCGCCACCAGAATGGCCTGTTCGCCTTCCGCAAAAATCGTGATGTTCAGCGGCAGGAAGGGAATCAGTTCGGGATGGGCGGCCGTCACCTGCCGCACTTCATCCAGCTTGCCGAAATACACCACGCGGTACATGTCGCTCTTGAATTCGCGCCGGGCCAGGTTCTCGTTCACCTGCTGCAGGCGGGTGATCGTATAGCCGCGGGACGAAATGGCGCTTTGCAGCAGCGTCATTGCCTCGGGAAAGGGCGCGTTCACGCGCGCCATGATCAGGTCTTCCGCCAGGGCGGGCGAACCGAGGGCAAGCAGCGCCAGGACAGCGACGCCCATTTTCTGGATCAGCTTCTTCATAGCGTCGATTCCTCCATGATGGCGGTGTAGTTCTGCTTCATCTGTTCGCACAATTCATTCAACTCGGAATTGTTGAACAGCCGGCTCAGCACCTTGGGGTTGACCGACATTACCTGGACCTTGCCGTCGGGTTTTTCCAGGATGGTGATGCGGCAAGGCAGGAACATGCCGACACGCGGATCGATGGCCAGGGCCTGGTTGAGCAGGCTGATGTTGCAGAAATAGACGATGACCTGTTTCGGGTTTTCGTTTTCCGGCTTGGTCAGGCCATATTCCAGCGTCTGCACCCGTCCATAGAAGAAGTTGTGGGTGGTCACCGCCGTCTTGACGTTTTCCACGGTGGTTTTCAGGTCATAGGGCGAGTCGCGAACGATCACCGGAGTTTCCGCCTGCAATACCTGCGCTGAGCCTGCAAGCGGTTGCTTCTCGAAGCTGCGTACATAGCTGACGATATCGTCGATGTCCTTTTCCTTGAGTCCCTGCTTGAGGAAGGACACCATCGGCGTGCCTGCGCGCCCTTTCATCAGCGTGGCCTTGATCATGGCGTCGGGCGCTGCAGCCAGGAAGCCGGGGTTGTGCAGCGCGGGCGCCATGATGGGCAGATCGCGCGGCCGCGAGAAGGTCACCCCCGTGCCTTTTGCGCCTTCGCCATTGACGCCATGGCAGGCGACGCAGTATTTCTGGAACAGCTGCTTGCCGTGCGTCGGATTGCCCTGTACCGGCTTGTCCGAATAGGTGACGGCCGGTCCGTGGTTCCAGGAGCGCACGTAGCCGACGATGGCGTCGATTTCGTCTTCCTTCAGGCTGGAAAAGGTCGGCATGACCCGGCCCGGACGACCCAGGTGGATGGTCTTGCGCAGGTAGTCGTCGCTGATGCTGGCCTGGAACGAAGGCAGCGCCAGGGGAACACCGATGCCGCCCGTGCCTTTTTCGCCATGACAGGCGGCGCAGTTGCGCGCATACAGCTTGGCGCCGTTCAGATCCGCCTGGGCCTGTGAGCAGCCCAATCCGCCAAGCAGGATCAATGCAAATAGACGAAGCAGCATGAGCGTTTCTCTCCGTTCAATAAGAATACATGAATATCTTAATATTTATTCTAAACCTGTAAATCCCCAAAACAAACCGGTTTCGCGCGATTGATTGCCGGGGCATGCAAAAATATGCGCAGGCGGAGCCCGCCATCGCCCCGCCTGCCTATCTGCTATAGCCGTATCGATCGGTTTTGCAAAGCCGGGAAGCCATGCAAAACCGCGCCCAACCGACGCTACGATACTCCACGCATCCCTTTGAACGCACAACGATGAAAGAACTGATCAACTGGTTGCCCCCCGAACTGGCCTCGTTGCCGCGCTACGTCGTGGCTCTGGCAATCGGCCTCCTGATGGGCCTGGAGCGCGAGCGCAATCCGGCGGCCAAGGCCGGCCTGCGCACCTTTGCCCTGACGGCGCTGCTCGGCGTGCTGGCGGCGCATCTTGCAACGACCCTGGGCGAATTGTGGCTGATCGCGGTGGGGCTGTTCCTGGTCGGCGCGATGATGATCGCAGCTTATCTGCAATCGCCGCCCCAGGACGGCGACCCCGGGACGACGACCGTGGCGGCGCTGATGTTGTGCTACGGCCTCGGCGTGATGGTGTGGCACGAAGAGATCCAGCTGGCGGTCATGCTGGGCATCGTCGCGACCATGCTGCTGTATTTCAAGCCCGAACTGCGCGGCTGGAGCCAGCGCATGAGCCGCCACGACCTGCTGTCGGTCCTGCAGTTCGCTGTGCTGGCGCTGATCATCCTGCCGCTGGTGCCGAACCGGAATTACGGTCCCTACGGCGCGCTCAACCCCTATCAGATCTGGTGGATGGTGGTGCTGATCGCCGGCGTGGGCCTGGCGGGCTATGCGGCGCTGCGGCTGGTCGGCCAGGAACGGGGCGCGGTGATGCTGGGCCTGCTGGGCGGGCTGGTGTCGTCCACCGCGACGACCCTGGCCTTCAGCCGCCACGCCCGCACTAGCCGGGACATGATGCCGATCGCCGTGATCGTCATCGTGCTCGCCAACCTGGTGGTCGAGGTGCGGCTGGGCGTGCTGGCCGCAGTGCTGGCACCCGGCGTGCTGCCGCAACTGCTGCCGGTGCTGGTCGGCGGGCTGGCCATCGGCGGCCTCGGCGCAATCTACGGCGTGCGCCGGCTGCGGCCGCAGGGCGAAATGCCTGCACTGGCGATGGCCAACCCCACCGAACTGCGCACGGCACTGGGCTTCGGCCTGATGTATGCGATCGTGCTGCTGGCGGCGGCCTGGCTGTCGGACTGGCTGGGGACGCGCGGGCTGTATGCGGTGGCGCTGGTATCGGGGCTGACCGACGTGGATGCCATCACGCTGTCCAGCTTGCGCCTGTATGACCTGGACAAGCTGCCAGTTGCAGTCGTGGTCAACGTCGTCACGCTCGCCACGCTGGCCAACCTGGCCTTCAAGTCGCTGCTCACCCTGGTCATCGGCGGCTGGCAGATGGCACGTCACGCGGTGGCGGGCATGGGTGCGATCGGTCTGGGACTGGTGATCGCGTGGGCTATAATGCGCGGCTTTTCCGCATAATCCCGAGCACAATCATGGAAGCTGAAAGCCTCAATCAGATCGAAGCCAAACTCGCCGACCTGGGCGAGCGCACCACCCAACTCAGGGGGTTTCTTTGACTACGATCACAAGAAAGATCGCCTAGAAGAAGTCATCCGCCTGTCGGAGGCGCCGGACTTCTGGAATGACGCCGCCCGCGCCCAGGAACTCGGTCGTGAACGCAAGTCGCTGGAAGACGTGGTGCAGGTGCTCGACCGCGTGGCGTCGGGCCTGAAGGACGCCGCCGAACTGTTCGAGATGGCGCGCGAGGAAAACGACGACGACACGCTCGCTGCTGTGCAGTCCGACATCGCCGGCATCGAGAAGGACGTCTCCACGCTGGAATTCCGCCGCATGTTCAACAATCCGGCCGACCCCAGCAACTGCTTCGTCGACATCCAGGCCGGCGCCGGCGGCACCGAGGCCTGCGACTGGGCATCGATGCTGCTGCGGCAATACCTGAAATACGCCGAACGCAAGGGCTTCAAGGCCGAGCTGCTGGAAGAATCCGAAGGCGACGTCGCCGGCATCAAGTCCGCCAGCATCAAGATCGAAGGCGAATACGCCTACGGCACCCTGCGCACCGAAACCGGCGTCCACCGCCTGGTGCGCAAATCGCCGTTCGATTCGTCCGGCGGCCGCCACACCAGCTTCGCCAGCGTGTTCGTCTATCCGGAAGTCGACGATTCGATCGAGGTCGACATCAACCCCGCCGACCTGCGCATCGACACCTACCGCGCGTCTGGCGCCGGCGGTCAGCACATCAACAAGACCGATTCCGCGGTGCGTATCACCCACCTGCCCACCAACATCGTGGTGCAGTGCCAGAACGACCGCTCGCAGCACAAGAACCGCGCCGAGGCGATGTCGATGCTGAAGTCCAAGCTCTACGAAGCAGAACTGCGCAAGCGCCAGGCCGAGCAGGACAAGCTCGAGGCCGGCAAGTCGGACGTGGGCTGGGGCCACCAGATCCGCAGCTACGTGCTCGACAACTCGCGCATCAAGGATCTACGCACCAACGTCGAGGTCTCCGCCACGCAGAAAGTGCTCGACGGCGATCTGGACGTGTTCATCGAAGCGAGCCTGAAACAGGGCGTTTAAGCCCGCGCATTCCTGGGAGACGCCATGCGTACCGACACCCCCGTCACGCTGTTTCTCAAGGACTACGCCCCGCCCGCCTGGCTGATCGACTCGGTCGACCTGCACGTGGGCATTTTCGAGGGTCATGCCGAGATCAAAAGCCGTCTCGCCTGCCGGCGCAATCCGGCCGCTCAAGCGAGTCCGCTGGTGCTGAACGGCGAAGCGCTGGAGTTGACGAGCGTGACGCTGGATGGCGCCGTGCTCGACCCGGCACGGTACCTCCACGCCGAAGACCGGTTGACGATCGCTGCGCCGCTGCCCGATACGTTTCGGCTTGAAACCACGGTGCACATTCATCCGGACCAGAACACCCAGCTCTCCGGCCTTTACAAATCGAAAGACGGCTATTTCACCCAGTGCGAAGCCGAAGGCTTCCGCCGCATCACCTTCTTCCCGGACCGGCCGGACGTGATGGCGACATTCAGCTGCACGGTGGAAGCCGACCGCGCGCGCTTTCCGGTGCTGCTGTCGAACGGCAACCCGGTCGCCGCAGGCAACAGCGACGACGCGTCGCGCCACTGGGTGTGCTGGGAGGACCCCTTCCCCAAGCCGGCGTACCTGTTCGCGCTGGTCGCCGCCAGGCTCGACGTGCTGGAAGACACGTTCACCACCGCGTCGGGCCGCCCGGTCAGGCTCGAAATCTTTGTCGAACCCGGCAAGCTCGACCAGTGCGACCATGCGATGGCCGCGCTGAAAAAAGCCATGCACTGGGACGAAACGCGCTTCGGCCTGGAGTACGACCTCGACCGCTACATGATCGTGGCGGTCGGCGACTTCAACATGGGGGCCATGGAAAACAAGGGCCTCAACATCTTCAACACCAAGTACGTGCTGGCCCGCCCCGACACCGCCACCGATGCCGACTACCAGGGCATCGACCGCGTCGTCGCGCACGAGTACTTCCACAACTGGACCGGCAACCGCGTCACCTGCCGCGACTGGTTCCAGCTGTCGCTGAAGGAAGGCCTCACCGTGTTCCGCGACCAGGAATTCGGCGCCGACGTGCACTCGCGCCCCGTCACCCGCATCCAGGAAGTGCGTGGCCTGCGTGCCAGCCAGTTTCCCGAGGACGCCGGCCCGATGGCGCACCCGATCCGGCCCGCCTCCTACGCCGAGATCAACAACTTCTACACCGCCACTGTCTACAACAAGGGCGCGGAAGTCATCCGCATGATCCACACCCTGCTTGGAGAAGACGGCTTCCAGCGCGGCATGAAGTTGTATTTCGAACGCCACGACGGCCAGGCCGTCACCTGCGAGGATTTCGTCGCGGCGATGGCTGACGCGAGCCAAGTCGACCTCACGCAGTTCCGCCGCTGGTATGCGCGCGCCGGCACGCCGGTGCTGAAAGCGAGCGGCGTTTACGACGCGACGGCGCAGACCTACACGCTCACGCTGACACAGACCCTGGCGCCCACCGCCTACGAAAAACGGCTGCTCGATGCCGGCCAGGTCGTGGACGACGGCGCCCTGCACATTCCCGTCGCCGTCGGCCTCGTGCTGCCAGACGGCCGCGACGCCACGCTACAACTCGCCGGCGAAATCGGGACATCCACCACCCGCGTGCTGTCGTTGACCCAGCCCACGCAAACCTACGTCTTCGAGCGCGTGCCTGCCGCGCCGGTCGTGTCGCTGCTGCGCAATTTTTCCGCGCCGGTGCGGCTGGACTTCGAGCAGAGCGACTTTGAGCTCGCCCACCTGATGGCGCATGACGCCGACGCCTTCAACCGCTGGGAGGCCGGCCAGCGCCTCGCCACGCGCGTGCTGCTGGCGGGCATCGCACAAGGCGGAGCAGGCACGGACTGGATTCCGTCCACCTTCATCGACGCCTGCGCGCGTGTGCTGGGCGACGGCCTGGCGGGCGATGCCGCGCTGGCTGCCGAAGCGCTGGCGCTGCCGTCCGAAACCGTGCTCGCCGACACCGTCGCCGCCGCCGGCGGCGTGATCGACCCCGACGCGATCTTTGCCGCACGGCTTGCCCTGCGCCGCACGCTTGCCGCGGCCTTGCGCCCCCGGTTCGAAGCCGCCTGGCAGGCGCTCGCCCCCACTGGCGACTACGCGCCCGACGGTGCACAAGCCGGCCGCCGGAGCTTGCGCAACACCTGCCTGGCCTATCTGGCCGACGCCGCACCAGCGGACATCGCGCCGCGCCTCGTCGCGCAAATTCAAAGCGGCAGCAACATGACCGACGTCGCCGCCGCGCTGGCCACCCTCGCCCAGCTCGACGTACCCGAACGTGCGCCCGCGCTCACCGCCTTCTACGACCAATGGCACGACGAAGCCCTGGTCGTCGACAAATGGCTGTCCATCCAGGCCACCGCGCGCACCGCCGCCGCCGCCACCGTGCGCGAACTCATGCGCCACCCGGCGTTCGATCTCAAGAATCCCAACCGCGTCTACGCCCTCATCCGCGGCTTCTGCGGCGCCAACCCGCGCGCCTTCCACGCCGCCGACGGCGCAGGCTACGCGCTCGCCGCCGACGTCATCGCCGACCTGCAAGCCATGAACCCGCAGGTCGCCTCCCGCATCGCGCGCAGCTTCGACCGCTGGCGGCAGTTCGACGCCAGCCGACAGGCCCATGCACGCGCCGCGCTGGAGCGCATCGCGGCGGTCGAGGGGCTGGCGAAGGACGTAGCTGAAGTGGTGGGGAATGCGTTGAAGGCTTGATCGTCGGCCGAACAGGTGCTTGTTGGCTGAAGTTGTTGGGCTGCCGTCGCCCGTAGCGGTCAGTCAGAGAAGAAGTCGCTACGGCTGGTATTCGGCCGCTGCCGGCGGGTTCCGAGCCAACTCCGCCCGCTATGCGATCTTGAACAGCCACTGATCAGGACTCACGCCGGACGGCTGCTTTCCAATCCGGTGAACCCCCACTCTCGACCAGAAGGAGACCTTGGCCTGGATCTTCTGAATCGTGGCCATACTGAAAAACTGCGTTTGAGTCGCCAGCCCGAGTGTAGGTGGTCAGAAGGGGTCTATGTACCGCGCTGTTACACTTTCAGGATTTTATGGGACCGCCGTTAGGGTGGGTGAGTTACATGCCATCGAGGGGGCCTGCTGTGTCTTCAATTTGCAGCATTGCCATCGCGGGAATCAAGGCCGGTGTGGCGAAAGAAACCGCTATTAACTAACTTGCTGATCTGTTAAAAGTTTCTGAGTAAAAGCTTGTCTCCATGCTCAATTCGCATACATTCGTCGTAAAGAACGGATCTTGCAAAAGCAGCGAAGTATGAAACGGCTCTGCAGAACACAGGAAGAAGCATCGTCGGGCCAGGGAATCCCGCAGAAGATCTGGACTTCGACATTACAGAAAACGCGCCAACCACGAATAAGTCTGGCGAGACGGTAACCTCGTCAGCCGCAACAAAAATAAGGGGTAAGTTATGTTGTTAAAGCGTATTGAGCGTGACATTAAATCCATAAGTAAAATCAATCTACTTAAGCTTGCTGTTTTACTTGGCACCTTGCATATAGGACAAGTATTTGCATTATGTAATGGTGGCGTTACCGTCACCTCTGCCCTGGATATTGCAGCAAGTTGTGATGGAGGAAATGTAAAAGGTTTAACGCTTGATACTGGCGCTGCCGTAGATATTAACTCTGGAGTCACTGTATCAAACGACGCACCTTTTGGTGTGAATGGTAGAGCGGTGGTTGTTTTAAACACTGCAACATCGGCCTCCTTGATCAATCACGGGTCAATCTATACATACAATCAATGGGGATTGTGGACCCAAGCCGGAGGCAATGTTGATGTTGTCAACTTTGGGCAAATTGATGCAACAGTTAGGTACGGAATTTCCAATCAAGGGACAATTACCTCGTTAACCAACGTGGGAACGATTACCGGCGGCTTTGGAAGTATTGGGAATAGTGCTGGAACTTCGATCGATGTTTTTAATAATTTACAAGGGCAAAGTGGAGCATCATCAAGCCCCGTAACGCTCGTTGGTAGTTTGCCGTTAAGTTATAACATTATTATTAACGACCCGGCTCATTATGGGCAATTGTCTGCCCCTGGTAGTGTTGGCGCAATGGCTTTTAATATTTATGGCAATGCGGGCACAACCTTGGTCGCTGGAGTCAATGCCTCGACGATAACTGCTACCCGCTATCTAAACGTATTAAAAGGCCTTAACTCCCTGTCTGGCGTGACTGGTGTGGCAGGTACATATAATGGCTACAATTATAGTTTGGTTGCGAATGGATTATTGGCTGATAGTTGGGATTTACTCGTATACCTGAGCGGCCCATCGGCAATTGATACACAAGCATCAATCCGTAAGTCCGCACAAAGATTACGAGGTGTTTTCAATCATGCTGCCACTTCTACAAACTTTGCAAATATGAACACATACGACTGTAATCTGTTTGATAGTCAAGGTATGTGTTTATCGGGAGGTGGCCGCTACACCAATGGGGATAATCCAGACTCAAGCAGCACTAGCGCTGTAGTTGTTTTTGGCTACAAAGCCTCAGAAAATATCCGAATTGGTGGGTTCCTCGATGAAAATGTAAATAACAACATGCCTACAGGCATTAAAGTTTCAAATAAGACGCCAATGATGGGTGTATTTCTTGTGTGGAATCAGAATACTGACGCTTTAGGTTATCAAGTCAAGCTGGCGAATGCTTATTTGGATAACGATATAAAAACTACTCGCGATGTGATTGGCACCTCTGAAGCAGGGGTTGGATCCACAAACCTGAATACGCAAAGCTATGTAGGTGAATTAAGTTATGCCTTCACTTATAGGGATAACACATTGCTGCGCCCTTATCTTGCGTTGCGTTACACCGTCATCAAACAAGATGGCTACACTGAGACGGGTGTTTCTTTCCCCTTGCGTTATGCCTCCTTAGCTGATCGTTCCACAACTGCACTGGTCGGATTAAAACTACACCATGCAATGACGCCCAGAATCACTTTGACGGGCAGTCTGGGTGTTGAGCACGACCTGGAACACAGAGTAGATGACTATTCTGCAACCTCGACTGGGATTAGTGGCTTAACTTCCGAGAACTTCAACGACAGCATTCAACGCACAAGAACGGTAGCTTCTGCAGGCGCCTATTATGCGGTGTCCAAAAAACAACGTATTTCTGGTGATATTTACTACCAGCAACTGCCATTCCAAAGCACTGGCTCAACAACAGCTTACGTCAGCTATATGATTGGTTTCTAGTTTTTATCTTGATTGTACAGATCAAATATTCACCTGACACCGGCTCCAAGCCGGTGTTGTTTTAAGCAGCCTCTGCCAAGCCTGACCCGGGCTGCTCGACGATGCCTTCCAGGAACATCCGGATAAGCGTTCTTCCTTCCATCATGCGGCCCTGATGAGGCCGCTCGTGGTTGTAGTGGTGCAGGTAACGATCCAGATCCTCCTGCATCTGTTCAACCGACTCGTACCAGGTCGTTCGGCCCGCCACCCGGAAGTGTTCGTCCAGCAGGGTGCGATGCAGGCGTTCGACGAAGCCGTTGCTCTGCGGCCGGCGCACCCGCGTGGTCCCCCTTCAACCTGAATTTGAATCGATGACCGGTATGGGGGGCATGGCTGACTTAGCTTGCTCTGAATGCCAATGGCAGCTTCGGCCGAGGACCCGCCTGTCACGCCTGGATCGTCAACCATCGCAACCTCTGTTGGGCCCGTGTGAACCGGTCAAGGTGCCCGAACCCGTCTGCAACATCATTATCGTACTCGACGCCTTCCAGGATGGCCAGTCAGCGAAGTGGCCCGTCAGGACATCCGGACGTAGTGGCTCTCGTACGGCGAGCGGAGTGGCGGGCCTGGCCCGTCACTCCGCGCGCATCTGGTCAAGCCGTGCCTGGACCTCGCGCTTGCCCATCTTCCGGACGGTCGCGATGACGGCAAGCTGCTCGTTCCTTGGGCGCGTCGTGCCGGTTTCCCAGTTGTAGATGGTTTGGGCGGAAACGCCCACCAGCGCTCCCATCTCCGGCGCGGACAGTCCGAGCCGCGTCCGCTGCGCACGCACACCTTGCGGCTTGAACCGCAGTTTCGTTTCGGATTCCCCGTCGGCGATAGGGGCGACCTTCTTCGGCACCATTTTTTCGAGGCGGGATATCTGCTTTTCCAAGGCCTCGATGCGCCGCTTCAAAGCGGCGATATCGGCACGGTAGCGGCTCGATGCCTTCTTGAGGCTTTCGGTTTCGCCGCGTAACTGCCTGCGGACGAGTCGGGCGATTTCTTCCTTGAGCACAGATGCGATGTTCGACAATTTGCGGTCCTCATAGCGTACGGGTAAAGGTAAATGGTACAGGGATCGACCTCATTCAAGCGCGCCGGTCGACGGTTATCGCCAAATTGGTCGCTGATCCCTCGGTCTTTGCTGCCGTCGCCAACCCCAGGCCTGCGCCGCGAGACGGCCTCTCCCTCGGTATCCGGCTCGGGGGGATGAATGTTCAAATGCCCCGCTTGACCATGGCGACCAGTTGGTCGAGCGCCACACCCCAGCCTGCCTCAAAGCCCATGGCGGCGTGCGTCCGGCACCCCGTTTCGTCCGCATGAATGACGGTGGCGCGGTAGCGGGTGCTGTTTTCGCCATGGGGGGCCATTTCGACTGTGGCGGTAAACATGAACCCGGCCGACTCATCGCTGCAGGGGGCGTTCATCGAGGCGGGCCGGAAGCCGGGCAACAAGGCATTGGTCCAGACGAGCTTTTCGTTTGGGATCGTTACGAGAAAGCAGCCGATGTTGGGGTATACCTCGCCTTCGGGCGACTGCATGCTGGTGCGAAACATGCCGCCGGGGCACACGTCGACTTCGGCTTCGATGACTTTCCATGGCAAGGGGCAAAACCATTGCTTGATCAGCTCGGGTTCGGTCCAGGCGCGCCAAACCAGCCGGGGTGGCACATCGACGATGCGCTCAAAAGTCAAATCCAATTTGCTGTTGAAGCTCGTTGTCATCGATTTTCTCCTTGGTTGGGGGTGAGGTGCCCGCGGATCGTCTGGTATGGGTGTGTTTAGGGCTTGAGGCAGATTGGGCTCGTTTGCCCGCACTTCGCTTGGCCTTACCCGGCGTATCGACGGACCTGCCCGCGCCGGGGCCGGAAGCCGTTTCCTGTACCAGCCTGATGCCGGACTCACTGGTGTGTAGCTCCTGCAGACAGGCATCCAGACGGTCCAGGCGTCCTTCCCACAGCTGCCTGTACTGCTCGATCCAGTCAACCGCCTGCTTGAGTTGCACGCCGTCGATCTTGCAGGGGCGCTGCTGTGCATGGCGGGTCTTGATCAGCAAGCCCGCCTTTTCCAGCACCTTGATGTGTTTCGAGACGGCAGGCAGGCTCATCTTGAATGGCGCGGCAAGCTCGTTCACCGAAGCCTCGCCCTGTATCAGACGCGCCAGCATGGCCCGCCGGGTGGGGTCTGACAGGGCCGCAAAGGTCATGCTCAGGGTGTCGGTTGCAGGGCTCATCGTAACTTTCTAGCAAGGTTAATTAACTTTTCAGTTAAATTATGGACGCGCTTGGGCGTTCGTCAGAGACCGCGGCCAGCGGCCGGTTCAGCCCTCCGCCACCACTCCCAGCACCGCCTCACCATACGCTTCCAGCTTCTTCGTCCCCAGCCCCGATATCTCGCCCAGTTCCGCCAGCGTCACAGGTCGGCGCGCGGCGATCTCGCGCAGGGTGGCGTCGTGCAGGATGACGTAGGCGGGCACGCCCTTCTCGTTGGCGGTTTCGCGGCGCCAGGCGCGCAAGGACAGGAACAAGGGATCTTCATCGTCGTGAACGCCGGCGCCGGAACTGGGGGCGAGGCGAGACTTCTTGCGCGCCGGCCGCGCTTCGATGGCGCGCAGCATGACGGTTTCCTCGCCCTTGAGCACCGGCTTGGCTGCCTGGGTGAGCTTGAGCGCGCCGTAGGCGCTGTGGTCCACCTCCAGCAGCCCGCGCACGACCAGCTGCCGCAGCACGGCGCGCCACACCTTGTCGGTCTGGCTGGCGCCGATGCCGAACACGCTCAGCTGGCCGTGGCCGAAGCGGTCGATTTTCTCGGTCGCCTTGCCGAGCAGCACGTCGATGACATGGCCGGCGCCGAAGCGCTGACCGGTGCGGTAGACGGCGGAGAGCAGCTTCTGCGCGGCCTCGGTGCCGTCCCACAGCGTCGGCGGATTCAGGCAGACGTCGCAGTTGCCGCACGGCTGGCTGGCTTCGCCGAAGTAGCTCAATAGCGCAACGCGGCGGCAGCTTGCCGCTTCGCACAGGCCGACCAGGGCGTCGAGCTTGGCGTGGCCGATGCGCTTGTGCGCGTCCTCGGCCTCGCCTTCGTCGATAAAACGTCTTTGCGTCACGACGTCCTGCAGGCCCCATGCCATCCACGCCTCGGCGGGCTCGCCATCGCGCCCGGCGCGGCCGGTTTCCTGGTAGTAGCCTTCGACCGAGCGCGGCAAGTCCAGGTGGGCGACGAAGCGCACGTCGGGCTTGTCGATGCCCATGCCGAACGCGAGCGTGGCGACCATGACGACGCCGTCCTCGCGCAGGAATCTTTCCTGGTGGCGGGCGCGCGTCGCGTTGTCCATGCCGCCGTGGTAAGGCAGCGCGGTGAGGCCGGCCTGCGCCAATCCGGCGGCGGTTTCCTCGACCTTCTTGCGCGTGCTGCAGTAGACGATGCCGGCTTCGCCCTTGTGTTCGCCCAGGAAATCGAGCAACTGCCGGCGCGGGTCGGACTTTTCGGCAATGCGATAACGGATGTTGGGGCGGTCGAAGCTGGCCACGAAGACGCGCGCGGCGCCCAGATCAAGGCGTTGCAGGATTTCGGCGCGCGTCGCGGCGTCGGCGGTGGCGGTGAGCGCGATCCGCGGCACCGCGGGAAAGCGTTCGTGCAGCGCCGACAGGCCCAGATATTCCGGGCGGAAGTCGTGCCCCCATTGCGACACGCAGTGTGCCTCGTCGATAGCGAACAGCGCCACCCTAGCCTGTTCGAGCAGGTCCTGGAAACGCGGCGTGAGCAGGCGCTCCGGGGCGACGTAGAGCAATTTCAACTGGCCGGTGACGAATTCGCGCTCGACCTGCATTGCCGCCGCACCGTCGAGGCTGGAATTGAGGAAGGCCGCGGCGATGCCCAGTTCCTGCAGCGCCGCGACCTGGTCCTGCATCAGCGCGATCAGCGGCGACACCACCACCGCACAGCCCTCGCGCAGCAGGGCAGGAATCTGGAAACACAGCGACTTGCCGCCGCCGGTGGGCATCAGCACCAGCGCGTCGCCACCCGCCACCAGCGTGTCGACGATGGCCGCCTGCTCGCCGCGAAACGCGGGGTAGCCGAAGACGCGGTTGAGGATATCTAACGGAGTGTCGGACATGAAGCTGGTTTCAAATAAGGCACGCTGGCGGCGCCGGGCTAATTTCCGACACCGTTCGTTTAGGGTGATTCATTTTGACCGTTCGCCCTGAGCCTGTCGAAGGGCAGCCCTTCGACAGGCTCAGGGCGAACGGCTCAGTGGCCAAATGAAAGCATTGGGTTAATTCTGATTTTCCAGCTGGAAAATCAGCGTGTCACATCGGCTATAATTGTGTCACGTTTTGCCCCGTTGGAGGCACCCATGAAAACCCTGACTATCCGCGAAGCCCGCGAAGGCCTGTCGCACCCCGACCAGATGTTCGCCGATGCCGACGAAGTGCTGGTCGTGAAGCATGGCGAGCCGGTAGCGCGCATCCTGCCGGTGGAACCGCGCAAAAAGACATTCCGTTCGCTGGCTGCCTTCCGCGCGACGATGCCGTTCCAGGATGTGCCGAGCGAAGTCCTGATTCGCGAAGACCGCGACGAACGCGGCTGATGCGTGTCTACCTCGACACCAGCGCGCTCGTGAAGCGCTACCTGCCCGAGCGCAATAGTGAGGCGTTCGATGCCTATTTTTCCGAACTGGCACCCGCCCACATCAGCCGTCTCACGCTGGTCGAATTGCGCTCGACCCTCGCGCGCAAACGCCGCCAGGCACGCCTGAACCCGGAGCAGGAGGCGGCCGCAATGAACGAGGTGCGCACCGACATCCAGAATGGCCTGCTCACCGTTGCGCCTTCGACCGATGCCGATTTCATCGAAGCCTTGCGTTTGATGGACGAACTCACCGCGTTGCCCTTGCGCACGCTCGACGCACTTCATCTGGCGACCGCATCCGTGCTCGGCTCCGTCGTCATCGCCACCGCCGACGACGTGATGCGGCGCGCCGCTTTACAACTCCAACTCGAAGTCGCCTATTTCGGCGATTGATTCCTCGCTCATCATGACCACAGAAACCTCTACCACGCCGCCACTCGACGAGAACCAGATCATCATGGAGCGCCGTGCCAAGCTCGCAGCGATTCGCGAAGCGGGCGTCGCCTTCCCCAACGACTTCCAGCGCCACGACTACGCTGGCAAGCTGGCCGCCGAGCATGGCGACAAAACCAAGGAGGCGCTGGAAGCCGAGGGCGTGCAGGTGCAACTCGCCGGCCGCATGATGCTGAAGCGTGTGATGGGCAAGGCCAGCTTCGCCACGCTGCAGGACATGAGCGGACGGATTCAGGTCTACGTGTCGAACGACCTCACCGGCACCGAGGCGCACGAGGCGTTCAAGCACTGGGACCTCGGCGACTTCCTCGGCGTGACCGGCACGCTGTTCAAGACCAACAAGGGCGAACTGACCATCCAGGCGAAATCGATCCGCCTGCTCTCCAAGGCGCTGCGCCCGCTGCCGGAGAAATTCCATGGCCTGGCCGACCAGGAGCAGAAATACCGCCAGCGCTACCTCGACCTCATCACCAACGACACCGCGCGCGAAACCTTCATGCGCCGCTCGAAGATCATCCAGAGCATCCGCGAGTTCATGACCGGCCACGGCTTCCTCGAAGTCGAGACGCCGATGATGCACCCCATCCCCGGCGGCGCCGCGGCCAAGCCCTTCGCCACGCATCACAACGCGCTCGACATGGAACTGTTCCTGCGCATCGCGCCCGAGCTGTACCTGAAGCGCCTGGTGGTCGGGGGCTTCGAGAAGGTGTTCGAGATCAACCGCAACTTCCGTAACGAGGGGCTGTCGACGCGTCACAACCCCGAGTTCACCATGATGGAGTTCTACGAGGCCTACCGCGAGTACCGCTACCTGATGGACTACACCGAGGCGCTGATCCGCCACACCGCGGTCGCCGCCACCGGCTCGACCACGGTCACCTATCAGGGCAACGAGATCGAGCTCGGCAAGCCGTTCGACCGCCTCACCATCGTCGAGGCAATCCGCAAATACAACCCTGAATACACCGTGGCGCAGCTGAACGACCGCGACTGGCTGATCGCGCAGTTCACCGCGATGAAGGCCAAGTACAAACCGCAGGACGGCCTCGGCGGGCTGCAGCTGTCCTTCTTCGAGGAAACCACCGAGGCGCAGCTGATCCAGCCGACCTTCATCATCGACTACCCGGCCGAAGTCTCGCCGCTGGCGCGCCGCTCCGACAGCCAGCCCGACATCACCGAGCGCTTCGAGCTGTTCATCACCGGGCGCGAGATGGCCAACGGCTTCTCCGAGCTGAACGACGCCGAGGACCAGGCCGAGCGCTTCATGGAACAGGTGCGGGCCAAGGAAGCCGGCGACGAGGAGGCGATGCACTACGACGCCGACTTCATCCGCGCGCTCGAGCACGGCCTGCCGCCCACCGGCGGCTGCGGCATCGGCATCGACCGCCTGGTCATGCTGCTGACGGATTCGCCGAGCATCCGCGACGTCATCCTGTTCCCGCAGATGCGGCGCGAAAGCTGATCCAGCCGCCATGGGGCAATACGCGCTCAAGATCGGCCTGTCCGCGCTGATCCTCGTCGCAGTGGCCGAAGTGGCCAAGCGCAGCACTTTCTGGGCGGCCGCGCTGGCGTCTTTGCCGCTGACTTCGCTGCTGGCCTTTGTCTGGCTGTATCTCGACACCGGCGACGTGCAAAAGGTCGCCACGCTGGCCGGCGGTATCTTCTGGCTGGTGCTGCCCTCCCTGCTGCTATTCGTTCTGCTGCCGCTTCTGCTGCGCAGCGGCTGGGGATTCTGGGTCAGCCTCGGCGTATCCAGCGCCGCCACGGCGCTGGCCTACCTTGGCATGGTCAAGCTGCTGGCTGCATTCGGCATCCGCCTGTAACCGCATCGCCTGCGCACGGCGCGCTTCCGGTAAAATTCCGCCTTTCGCCTGTTTCGACCCTCTTTACACGAGTCAACCCACCATGACCGACACCTTCAACAGCTTCGACTCCTTTTCCACCGGCAGCGGCAGTGCCCGCTTCGCCTCGCTGAAGAAACTGGAAACCGCCCTCGGAACGTCCGTGGCGCGCCTGCCGGTATCCATCCGCGTCGTGCTGGAGTCGGTGCTGCGGAATTGTGATGGCGTGAAGGTCACGCCCGAGCATGTCAGGCAGCTGGCAAGCTGGAAGCCCAATGCCGAGCGCACCGAGGAAATCCCCTTCACCGTGGCGCGCGTGATCCTGCAGGACTTCACCGGCGTGCCACTGCTGGCCGACCTCGCCGCGATGCGCTCGGCCGCACAGAAAATGGGCAAGGATCCGAAGAAGATCGAGCCGCTGGTGCCGGTCGACATGGTGGTCGACCACTCGATCCAGGTCGACGCCTCGGGCACGCACGACGCGCTCGACCTCAACATGAAGATCGAGTTCGAGCGCAATCGCGAGCGCTACCAGTTCCTCAAGTGGGGCATGCAGGCCTTCGACACCTTCAAGGTGGTGCCGCCCGGCGTCGGCATCGTGCACCAGGTGAACATGGAATACCTGGCGCGCGGCGTGATGGAGAAGGACGGCATGGCCTATCCCGACACGCTGGTCGGCACCGACAGCCACACCACCATGATCAACGGCCTCGGCATCGTCGCCTGGGGCGTGGGCGGCATCGAGGCCGAAGCCGCGATGCTGGGTCAGCCCGTGTATTTCCTCACGCCCGACGTCGTCGGCGTGAACCTCAAGGGCCACGCCAAACCCGGCGTCACCGCCACCGACGTCGTGCTGACCATCACCGAAATGCTGCGTAAAGCCAAGGTCGTCGGCAAGTTCGTCGAATTCTTCGGTGAAGGCGCAGCCGCGATGTCGGTCACCGACCGCGCGACCATCGCCAACATGGCGCCCGAATACGGTGCGACCATGGGCTTCTTCCCGGTCGACGAAGCGACCTGCCAGTACTTCGCTGCCACCGGACGCGCGCCCGCGCAGGTCGACACGATCCGCGCCTACTACCAGGCGCAGGGCCTGTTCGGCATCCCCAAGGCAGACGAGATCGACTACTCGCAGGTGCTGGAACTCGACCTCGCCAGCGTCGAACCCTCGGTCGCCGGCCCCAAGCGGCCGCAGGACCGCATCGCGCTGGCCAACCTGAAATCTGCCTTCACCGGACTGATGGACAAACCGGTGGCCGAGGGCGGCTACGGCAAGGGCGCCGCCGCGCTTCATACCGGCCACACGCCGATCAAACACGGCGACATCGCCATCGCCGCCATCACCTCCTGCACCAACACCTCCAACCCGGGCGTGATGCTGGCGGCCGGCCTGCTAGCGAAGAAAGCCGCCGCGCTCGGCCTGAAGCCGCCTGCGCACGTCAAGACCTCGCTCGGCCCCGGCTCGCGCGCGGTCACCGAATACCTCAACAAGGCCGGCCTCATGGACGCGCTGGAACAGGTCGGCTTTTCCGTGGTGGGCTACGGCTGCACCACCTGCATCGGCAACTCCGGCCCCTTGAAGCCGGAAATCGAGAAAGCCATCGCCGACAACGACCTGGTCGTGGCGTCGGTACTGTCCGGCAATCGCAATTTCGAAGCGCGCGTGCACCAGGCGGTCAAGGCCAACTTCCTGATGTCGCCGCCGCTGGTGGTCGCCTTCGCGCTCGCCGGCCGCGTCGACATCGACTTCGACAAGGAGGCCATCGGCACCGGCAAGGACGGCAAGCCCGTATTCCTCAAGGACCTGTGGCCGAGCAACGCGGACATCGCTGCCGTGATGGGCACCGCGACCGATGCCGCGGCCTACCGCAAGATCTACGCCGATGTCGGCGCCGACAATCCGCTGTGGGATGCCGTCTCCGCCCCCACCGGCACGGTCTACGAGTGGGATGCGAAGTCGACCTACATCCAGCAGCCGCCTTTCTTTGCGGGCACCCAGGCCGCCAGTGGCGGCATCCAGGGCGCGCGGGCGCTGGCGATCTTCGGCGACTCGGTGACGACCGACCACATCAGCCCCGCCGGCGGCATCAAGCCGACCTCGCCGGCCGGCCTCTACCTCACCGAGCACGGCGTGCAGAAAGCCGACTTCAACAGCTACGGCGCCCGCCGCGGCAACCACGAAGTGATGATGCGCGGCACCTTCGCCAACGTCCGCATCAAGAACCTGATGATCCCCGGCTCCGAGGGGGGCATCACGCTGAAGGGCGGCGAGCAGCAGCCGATCTACGATGCCGCCATGGCATACCAGCATGAGGGCATGCCGCTGATGATCTTCGCCGGCGAGGAATACGGCACGGGTTCGTCGCGCGACTGGGCCGCCAAGGGCACCACCCTGCTCGGCGTGAAGGCCGTCGTCGCCAGGAGCTTCGAGCGCATCCACCGCGCCAACCTCGCCGGCATGGGCGTACTGCCCTGCCAGTTCAAGGACGGCGTCGACGCGGCCACGCTGAAGCTCGACGGCAGCGAGACCTTCGACCTCGAAGGCACCGAGTCCGGTATCACGCCGCAGCAGGATGTCACGCTGGTGATCCACCGCGCCGATGGAAAAGTGGAACGCGTCGCGCTCAAGCTGCGCATCGACACGCCGATTGAGGTCGAGTACTACAACAAGGGCGGCATCCTGCCCTTCGTGCTCGAACAGCTAGTGGGGTAAATCCGGTGTGCGCAGGCTCCCAAGGACAAGGAGCCGCCAGCGAAATAAACTGACCCAGTGACGCATGTCACTGGGCCAGTTTTCGGTAGAGCGTCCGTTCACTGATTCCCAGCTGCGCGGCCAGCGACTTGCGGTCGCCGCCATGGTGCGCCAGCGCCCATTGCAGATAGCGCAGTTCTGCCGTTTCCAGCGGCACGATGTCGTCCACGCCCGGCATGCCTGCCTCGTCGCTTTTCAGTTCGGGTGGCAGATGCTCCTCCAGCAGGGTATCGCCGTCGGCCATCAGCATCGCGCGTTCGATGATGTTGCGCAGTTCGCGGACGTTGCCCGGGTAATCGTAGGCCTGCAGCCGCATGCGTGCGGCCTCGCTCAGTGTGTAGGCCCGCCCCGGCGCCAGCCGCGCCAGCAGCGTCTCGGCCAGCAGGGCGATGTCGCCGCGCCGTTCGCGCAAGGCTGGCAGGTGGATCGGGAACACGCTGAGCCGGTAATACAGGTCGCGCCGGAAACTGCCGCGCTCGACCATGGTCTTGAGATCGCGATGAGTGGCGGCGATCAGACGAAAATCGGCACGCAGCGTCTCCACGCCGCCGACCCGGCGAAAGGTCCCCGTTTCCAATAGACGCAACAGCTTGACCTGCAGGCTCAACGGAATGTCACCCACCTCGTCCAGAAACAGCGTGCCGCCTGACGCCGATTCGACCAGGCCGATCTTGCGCTGGCTGGCGCCGGTGAACGCACCTTTCTCATAGCCGAACAGTTCGCTCTCGAACAGGGTTTCGGTCAGCCCCGAGCACTCCACCACCACGAACGGCCCATGCTCGCGCCGGCTCTGCTGGTGGATGGCCTGCGCGACCAGTTCCTTGCCGGTGCCCGATTCGCCCAGCAACAGGGCGGCGGTGTCCGACGGCGCCACGCGCCGGACCAGTTCGAGCATGCGATTGAAGGCGGCCGACTTGCCGACCATGCCACTTTCGGCGGGAAAACTGCTGGCCTCGCGTACCGTCAGCATGCGTTCGACGAAATACGCGATCTTGCCCGACGTACCGATGATCGGCGTCAGCTCGACGTCGACATGCTCCTCGCCGCGCGGCGTATGGTGCAGATGCAGCACACGCCGGGGCTCGCCGCTGACCCGGCTGGCTGCGAGCGGGCAGGATTCACCGCATTCGTCGCAGGGCCGGCTGTAGCCATGCGATATCGCATAGCAAAACTGCCCGACCACATTCCGCTCGCCGGCATACACACGGCGATAGGCCGCATTGGCCGCCAGAATCCGGTAATCGATCCCCATGACGATCTGGGGATCGGGATGGGTCTCAAGAAAGCTGATGAGTTCGTTGGCCGGTGACATTGTCTTATGCCACTTATGTCATTTGAATCACAAAACATTAACAGGTTTTGTCATAAATGACAGTCCGTGCTTTCAACGCCTGTCACAAAATTGATCTATTCTTTTGAAACCAAAGAGAAATAAAAGCCCCCACCTGGCCCAGGGAGTTGGCACGGCACTTGCGAATATTGGAGTACTCATGAAACCGCCCATGCCCACGTTCCTGCACCACCCGCTGGCAAAAGAAATCTCGCTCGCCATTGCGATCAAGCTGCTGGTGATCGCGGCCATTTTTTATGCGTTCTTCGACGGCCATGCGCTGCACCCCGACGCCGATGCCGTAGCCGAGCGCCTGGCCAACCCCAATCAATCCGTCCACTCCTCTCAACCCTCACCCGGGAGCCCCCATGCTGACTGAAGAACTCGTCGATCTGTCGCGGCTGCAATTTGCAGTCACCGCGCTCTATCACTTCCTGTTCGTACCGCTCACGCTGGGGCTGGCGTTCATCCTGGTCATCATGGAGCTGACCTACGTCATCACCGACCGTCCCATCTACAAGGATATGGTGCGCTTCTGGGGCAAGCTGTTCGGTATCAACTTCGCGCTCGGGGTGACCACCGGCATCACCATGGAATTCCAGTTCGGCACCAACTGGGCGTATTACTCGCATTACGTCGGCGACATCTTCGGCGCGCCGCTGGCGATCGAAGGGCTGATGGCTTTCTTCCTCGAATCGACCTTCATCGGTTTGTTCTTCTTCGGCTGGGACCGGCTCAACAAGTGGAAGCACTTCATGGTGACGGTGCTGATGGCGGTCGGATCAAACCTGTCGGCGCTGTGGATCCTGATCGCCAACGGCTGGATGCAGGATCCCGTCGGCGCGACGTTCTCCTTCGTCACCATGCGCATGGAAATGAGCGATTTCTGGGCCATTGTCTTCAACCCCACGGCGCAGGCGAAGTTCGTACACACCGTGTCGGCCGGCTATGTCACCGCCTCGCTGTTCGTGCTCGGCATTTCCAGCTATTACCTCTTGAAGGGGCGCGACCTCGATTTCGCGCGCCGCTCGTTCCGCATCGCCGCCGGCTTCGGCTTCGCCTCGGCATTGTCGGTGATCGTGCTGGGTGACGAATCCGGCTATACCGTGAGCGAGTCGCAGAAGACCAAGATGGCGGCGATCGAGGCGATGTGGGAAACCGAGCCCGCCCCGGCGGCCTTCACCGTGTTCGCCGTGCCGAACGAGAAGGCCGAGCGCAACGATTACCAGCTGCAGATCCCCTATGCCCTGGGCCTGATCGGCACGCGCTCGCTGACCAAGACGATGCCCGGCATCAAGGAGATCAAGGCGAGGAACCGCGAGCGCATCGAAAACGGCATTCACGCGGTAGTCGCGCTGGAGCAATTGCGCAGGAACCACGACGACAAGGTTGCGCTCGCGCAGTTCGACGCGCACAAGGCCGACCTCGGCTTCGGCCTGCTGCTGAAGAAATACATCGTCGACGTGTCGCAGGCCACGCCCGAGATGATCCAGCAGGCAGTCGACGACACCATCCCGCGCGTCGCCCCGCTGTTCTGGAGCTTCCGCATCATGGTGGCACTGGGCTTCGCCTTCCTGGCGCTGTTCACGCTGGCGCTGTTCTATTCGGTCAAGGGCAGCTTCCTCGAGAAGAAATGGCTGCTGCGCTGGGCGCTGTGGTTCATCCCGATGCCGTGGATCGCCGCCGAGCTCGGCTGGGTGGTCGCCGAATACGGCCGCCAGCCGTGGACGATCTACGGCGTGCTGCCGACCCACATCTCGGTCTCCAACCTCACGCCGGCCAACATCTACGGCTCGCTCGCCGGATTCATCGGTTTCTACACCGCGCTGCTGATCGTCGAGATGGTCCTGATGACGAAATATGCACGGCAGGGGCCGGCCAGCCTCGGCACGGGCAAATACCACGGCGAAAAGGCGGCTGGCGGCGCACTGCCCGCTGGCGCGATGGCTGACAGGATCTAAGGAGCTGACATGGACTACGAAACCCTGAAACTCGTCTGGTGGCTGCTGATCGGCGTGCTGCTGGTCGGATTCGCGATCATGGACGGCCACGACATGGGCATG
Organism: Thiobacillus sp. SCN 63-57; assembly: GCF_001725555.1. Taxonomy (NCBI): domain Bacteria; kingdom Pseudomonadati; phylum Pseudomonadota; class Betaproteobacteria; order Nitrosomonadales; family Thiobacillaceae; genus Thiobacillus; species Thiobacillus sp. SCN 63-57. Next base: position 32,976 of record NZ_MEGP01000010.1, read on the forward strand.
GGCGTGCTGCTGCCATTCGTCGGCCGCAACGACCTCGAACGCCGCGCCGTCATCAACACTGTCGCGCCGCACTGGGACGGCAACCAGGTCTGGTTCATCACCGCCGGCGGCGCGGTCTTCGCCGCCTGGCCGCTGGTCTATGCCACCGCGTTCTCGGGCTTCTACTGGGCGATGATGGCCGCGCTGTGGGCGCTGTTCTTCCGCCCGGTCGGCTTCGACTATCGTTCCAAGATCCAGAACCCGGCCTGGCGCAGCACCTGGGACTGGGGCCTGTTCATCGGCGGCGCCGTGCCGCCGATCATCTTCGGCGTCGCCTTCGGCAACCTGCTGCAGGGCGTACCCTTCCACTTCAATGACATCCTGATGTCGACCTACACCGGCAGCTTCTGGCAACTGCTCAACCCGTTCGCCCTGCTCGCCGGCGTCGTCAGCCTGGGCATGATCACCTTCCAGGGCGCGAACTACCTGATGATGCGCACCGAGGGCGACATCTACCGCCGCGTCCGCGCCGCCAGCCTGATTTTCGGCACCCTGACCTTCGTCACCTTCGCGCTCGCGGGCTGGTGGGTGGCGACCGGCATCGACGGCTATGTGATCACCAGCACCATCGATCCCAACGGCCTGCCCGACCCGCTCGCCAAGACCGTGGCAACCGCCGCCGGCGCCTGGATGACCAACTACCACACCTATGCATGGGCGAAGTGGGTACCGATCGCCGCGTTCGCCGCCCTGGCGGCAGGCATTCTATTCGCGCGCCTCGGCAAGGCCGGGCTGGCGTTCTGGTCCTCGTCGCTGGCATGCGCCGGCATCATCGGTACCGCTGGCGTGTCGATGTTCCCCTTCATCATGCCGTCGTCGACCGATCCGCGCTCCAGCCTCACCGTGTACGACGCCGTGTCCTCGCACCTCACGCTCGGCCTGATGCTCGGCGCCACGGTGATCTTCATGCCGCTGATCATCTTCTATACCTCGTGGGCCTACAAGGTGATGTGGGGCAAGGTCACGACGGAATTCATCGCCGCCAACGACAAGTCGGCTTACTGAAAGGAATCACCATGTGGTATTTCGCCTGGATACTCGGAGTCACGATGGCCGTGCTGCTCGCCTCGATCAGCGCAATGATGTGCGACGCCAAGGAATGCGCGCTCGACGAGGTGCGCAACAAGAACGCGAACGACGCACGGCAGGGTTGACCTCCATGGATGAGCGTACCCGCATCGCGCGGGCAAGTCCTTCGTTTGCCTTGATTTCGCAGGCTTGTCGCAGGCGTTCGCCATGAGCGCACCCCATATCGTCGTTCTCGGATCGGGATTCGCCGCACTCACCGCCGTACGCGAACTGCGCCGGCGCGACCGCGAAGTGCGGATCACGCTCGTCGCCCCGCGGGCCACGTTGACGTACTACCCGAGCCTGATCTGGGTGCCATCGGGCATGCGGCGTGGCGCCGATCTCGATATCGACGTGTCGGGTTTTCTGGCCAGGCACGATATCGCCTTCCACGCCGGCCGCGTCACCGGCCTTGCCGACGGCGGGCGCACCGTGCTGACCGACAGCGGATCCCTCGCCAACGATGCCCTGCTGATCGCCAGCGGCGGGCGCTTCCTCAAGGCCTTGCCCGGCATCGAGCACGCGCTGACGATCTGCGAAGGCGCGTCGGCGGCTGACGCGATCCGCGAGCGGCTGGCGAACATGACGGACGGCACGATCGCCTTCGGCTTCGGGACCAATCCGAAAGAACAGGGCGCGATGCGCGGCGGACCGATGTTCGAACTGCTGTTCGGCATCGACACGCTGCTGCGCAAACAGGGCCGCCGGGACCGCTTCAAGCTGGTGTTCTTCAATGCCGCGAAAACGCCGGGCAAGCGCCTGGGCGACAAGGCGGTCGCCGGCCTGCTGCGCGAGATGAAGAAGCGCGACATCGCCACCCATCTCGGGCACAAACCGCTCGGCTTCGAAGCGGACAGGATCCGGACCGAGGACGGCAATATTCCGGCCGACCTGATTCTCTTCATGCCCGGCATGAGCGGCCCCGCCTGGGCAGCCGAGGCCGGCCTGCCGCTGTCCGACGGCGGGTTTTTCCAGGCGGATGCCCACTGCCGGGTCGCGGGCTCGGACAAGGTCTATGTCGCTGGTGATTCCGGGAGCTATCCCGGTCCCGACTGGCTGCCCAAGCAGGCGCACATCGCCGACCTGCAGGCCAAGGCCGCGGCGGAGAATCTGTTGCTGGCCCTGGCGGGCAAGCCGCCCGTCGCGCGCTTCAAGGCCGAGCTCATCTGCATCGTCGATACGCTCGACCGCGGCATCCTGGTCTATCGCAATGAAAAACGCGCGCTCGTGCTGCCGCCGTGCCGCCTGTTCCACTGGGCCAAACGGTTTTTCGAGTGGCAGTACCTGCGGCCCTACCGCAAGGCGAAACCGGGATGATGGCCATGCTCGATCGCGGGTGGGTACGCGGCATCACGCTGGCCGCGGCTTTCGTGCTCATGCTCCTCGTCACGCTGTTTCCGCGACCGTTGACCGTCGAGGATGGCAGCCCCATCGGGCACGGCACGCTCATGCTGATCATGTGGGGGCTGGCGGCAGGCTTTGTGCACGGCATCGGCTTCATTCCACGCAACAGGATCCTGCGCACATTGCTCGGCCCTGTCGTCGCCTGGCTCGGCATGGGCATGGTGCTGGTTTTCTATGTGCAATATTTCCTGAGGTAGCGACATGCAGGCGACCGAACAATCCGTCCTGACCCCTTACCAGCGCATCGGCGGCGACACCGTCATCCGCAAGCTGGTCGACCGCTTCTACGAATTGATGGACGAACTGCCGGGGACCTATGCCGCGCGCAAGCTCCATCCGGCCGACCTCACCGAATCCGGCAACAAGCTGTTCGATTACCTCTCCGGCTGGCTGGGCGGCCCGCAACGTTATGTCGAGAAGCACGGCCATCCCATGCTGCGCCGCCGCCATCTTCCCTACGCCATCGGCCCGAACGAGCACGACCAATGGCTGTTGTGCATGCAGCTGGCGTTGGCGGACACGGTGACGGACGAGGCCCTGTGGGCCGCCTTGTTTGCGCAGTTCGTCCAGCTGGGCGAACACATGCGCAACCGGCCCGAGACCACGCCCATGCGGCAACCCGGCGGACGCTGACCGCAGCCCTCCTTTTCATGTCCACTTTTCTTCAATCGAACTCTCCTTCATGGCACACATCGTCATCCTCGGCGCAGGCACGGGCGGCACGCCCGCTGCCTACGAAATGCGTCACCTGCTCGACAAATCGCACACCGTCACCCTGATCAACGCGTCGGACACCTTCCAGTTCGTGCCGTCCAACCCCTGGGTTGCGCTGGGCTGGCGCGAGACGCGCGAGACCACGTTCAAGCTGCGGCCCTACCTGGAAAAGAAGGGCATCCAGTTCATCGCCCAGCGCGCCGACACGATCGACGCGACCCACAGCCGGATCCACCTGGCCAACGGCGACGTCGTCGACTACGACTACCTGGTGATCGCTACCGGTCCCCGACTCGCCTTCGACCTGGTGCCGGGCGCGGGCCCGGATGGCGGACACACGGAATCGGTCTGCACGGTCGAGCATGCCGAGCGCGCGTATGAACACTATCTCGAATTCCTGAAAAACCCTGGCCCGGTGGTGATCGGCGCGCTGCCTGGCGCGTCGTGCTTCGGCCCTGCCTACGAATACGCGATGGCGCTGGAAACCGACCTGCGCCGCCGCAAGCTGCGCCACAAGGTGCCGATTACCTATGTCTCGTCCGAACCCTATGTGGGGCACCTTGGGCTGGGTGGCGTGGGCGACTCGAAGGGACTGCTGGAGGCCGAATTCCGCCAGCGCCACATCAAGTGGATCACCAACGCGAAAACGACCCGGGTCGAGGCGGGGAAAATGCATGTCGAGGAAGTCGACGATTTTGGCGAGAAGGTGCGTGAACACACGATCGATTTCAGTTACGCGATGATGCTGCCGCCGTTTCGCGGCGTGGCGGCGGTCGCCGCAGTGGAAGGCCTGTGCAATCCCGGCGGTTTCGTGATCGTCGACGAATATCAGCGCAGTCCGACATACCCCAATATCTATTCGGCCGGCGTGTGCATCGCGATTCCGCCGGTCGAGCAGACGCCGGTCGCCACCGGCACGCCCAAGACCGGCTACATGATCGAATCGATGGTCACCGCCATCGTCCACAACATCGCCGATGAACTCGCCGGCACGCCGCCCAGCCATACCGGCACCTGGAGCACGATCTGCCTGGCCGACATGGGCGATACCGGTGCAGCCTTCGTCGCGATCCCGCAGATCCCGCCGCGCAACGTCACCTGGGCGAGGAAAGGCAAGTGGGTGCACCTGGCCAAGGTGGCGTTCGAGAAATATTTCATGCGCAAGATGAAAACTGGCAACTCGGAGCCGCTGTACGAGAAATACGTCCTGAAGGCACTCGGCATCAAACGTCTCAACTAATCCCGATTGAACAGGAGCCGCCTTGAACAGACCCGGATCTCGAGCTTGCTGCTCGCAGGCTACGCTACGTAATTAGCGGTCAGCCTATACAGAGAAATCAGCGGCAAAGCAGGCTGAATGCCGATTCAGCCCACGGCACTCTGGCCCCGCCTGGGCTTTTTAGAAATTGAACTGCCGCCCGAAGAACGTCGCTACCTTGTCCGGCGGCAAGGGCTTCGCGACCACATAGCCCTGGATTTCGTCGCAGCCCTGGTCTTTCAGAAACGCGACCTGCTCGACCGATTCCACCCCCTCGGCCACCACCCGCAGATTCAGGGCGTGCGCCAGGCGGATGATGGCATTGGCGATCTCGGCATCGTCGCTGTCGGTCAGGACATCGTCCACGAAACTCTTGTCGATCTTGAGCGCGTCGATCGGCATGCGTTTCAACTGGCCCAGGTTGGAATGTCCGGTACCGAAATCGTCGATGTAGACATGCAGGCCGCGCTGGCGCAGGGCGCCGAGCATGTCGAAGGTACGCGCCGGATTCTCCATCGCCGCACTCTCGGTCACTTCCAGCTGCAAATACGATGACTCCATGCCGGTTTCCTTCAGGATGGCATCGATATCGTCGATCAGGCGCGCATCGGAAAACTGGCGCGGCGACAGATTGATGGCCACGGGCGGTGGGTTGAGGCCGGCATCGCGCCAGACGATCCACTGTTCGCACGCCGCCCGCACCACCCAGCGGCCCAGCGGCATGATCAGGCCGGTTTCCTCGGCCACCGGAATGAACTGATCGGGCCAGATGATGCCGCCGGACCGGGTCAGCCAGCGCGCCAGGGCTTCCAGCCCCACCACGCGGCCACTGGCAAGATCGACTTTCGGCTGATAGGCCAGCGCCAGTTCGTCGCGCTCGAGCGCCTGGCGCAGGCCGGTTTCCAGGTTCAGCTGCTGCTGCGCCACGGTGTTCAGTTCATCGCTGAAGTATTCGAAGCCGCTGCGGCGCTGCTTGGCCTGATACATCGCCAAATCGGCCTGGCGCAGCAAGGTGTTGGCGTCGAGCCCGTCGTCCGGATACACGCTGATACCGATGCTGGCGCCGATGGCATAACGGCGCCGCTCGAGCTTGAACGATTCGGCCAGCGCCTTGAGCAGCTTGCGGGCCACACGGCTGGCAGCCCGAGACGCCGGCGGGTGCATCAGGATGACGGCAAATTCATCCCCGCCCAGCCGGGCGACGAAGTCGTCGGCGCGCAACTGCTCATCCAGCCGGTTGGCCACGACGCGCAGCACCTGATCGCCCACTTCGTGTCCCTGCGAGTCGTTGATGTGCTTGAAGCGGTCGAGATCGATGAACAGCAGCGAGATCTGGAGCTTCTCGCGCTGCGCGCGCGCCAGCGCATGACCGAGGAAATCCTGGAAATACGAACGGTTGGGCAGGCCGGTTAGCGGATCGTGGTTGGCCAGCATGTCGAGCCGCATTTCGGAATAGCGGCGTTCGGTCAGCGCAGCCGACACGAAGAGGCCGCCCAGCGCCATGGTCATCATGCTGATCTGCAGCGCAAACACGTCACGCGGCATCGTGGCACTGGTCAGTCCGCCGAAGGAGACGAGCGAAACGCCCAGCACGATCAGCGCAGCCAGGAATATGGCCACGCTCGCCCCGGTCACCGAGAATCGCAGCGCCGCCCACAGCACGCCGGGCAGCAAGACGAACAGGACGATTTCGGCCGGCCGCAGGGGCTCGGCGTACTCCATCATCACGCGGGTCAGCAGCAGCATGCCGAGCACCAGCACCAGGCCCTCCAGGCGCGCGCCCTTGTTGGTCGGCAACAAATCCCAGCGCGACGCCGTCAGGAGCAGCGGTGCGATCAGGTACACCCCAAGCAGCTCCCCCAGCCACCAGATCCCCAAGGTCCGCCACACCAGGTCGGCATGCAGATGACCGAAGAAACCCAGGCTGAATACGCCCGCCAGCGCACTCACCGCACATCCCAGCGGCGCCGCTACGAGCGCGAACTTGGCGACACTGGAAACATAATCGAGGGTGGAACTGAAGGGCGGCAGGTAGCGCGGCAGATACCCGATCACAGCTGCCCCCGCGGCCGCGCCGAGCGCCAGGCGGAATGCCGCTTCCGGCGGCAGGATCTGACTGTTGAGCGCAAACGATCCCAGCAGCACCCCCACGACGCCTGCCATGCCGAAGCGCAGGCTCGCCATGGCGCCGATGCCGGCTGCCAGCCAGACCACGGCCACCACATCGGCGACATACGCCGTGATCGTGAGGCTGGCCCACCCCGTCAACGCGTAGGCCAGCGCCGTCAGCCCGACAATCAGCGCAATGCGCCTGACTTCGGTCAGGGCTGGCAATGCCGGAAGGGCCAAGGTGTTAAATCCGGCTATTGTGCGGGATCGACCTCGGCACGCACGGATTCCAATGCGTCCTTGAGTGTCTCCTCGGACAAGCCGTTGAGTTGTTCGGCCAGCATTTCGGCCGCATCGATGGTGTCGGCTTCATCGGGCAGGCTGTCGGTATCGAGGTTGGCGACGAATACCGCCGCCGCACCGGTCACCTGCAAGAGCTGCCGACGCTCGTTCATCAGCATGTCGATTTCATCGCGCAGCAGGCGGATTTCATCTTCTTTCATGGCGTGCAGGGTCATGCGTATCTCCGTGTTTCTTCATCTGATCAGCCAAACAGGGTCAATACCCCGGTGTAGCCATATAAACGGTTGTAGGAAATTTCCCCGTTGGCAAAGAACCCTACCAACGGAAAGTCTCCGAGGGTGTCGCGAATCAATTCCAATTCCCGGTTCGGCGCACCGAACATATGCTGGCCGCGCCCCAGACAGGAATAATATACGCCGCCCCGGATCGGCACGGCCAGTTGCGCCCCGATGGCCGAGAGCATCCGCAACAAGTCGTCTTCGGCGGTCTGCTGGTCGCGGCGACAGAACAGCAGTTCGTCTCCCGGCTCGACATACTCGCCGATCGCCACGAGGTTGTTCTGCGGGTCGACGCCGAGAATGTTGCGCACCAGATAATCTCCGGTATCCGAACCGCGGACTGGCAGGCCGACAAAGATATAGCCGGCTGCACGCCGCAGATCGCGCGCCAGCACGTCGCCGATTTCCTCTTTCATCACATCCAGCGCAGGGCGGTGATCGAGACTGCCGATGACGTTCTTGTTCGCTGTGGTGATGCGATGGCGCGGCCCCAGTGGCGAGATGCCCTGCGTCAACCGCGTCGCCAGTTTCACCCGTTCGCTGAACAGCACGCCCGACAAGCCGCCGCTCACCACACCATCGCTGATCTGCGCCGTCGTCTCGCCACGCGAACTCGACAACCCGCCGACGACAAATCCACTCGATACATGTGCGGAAAGACTGTCGATCAATTCCTGTATGCGGCTGTTTGCCGGATCGCCATGCGCCACGGCGAAATAGGCTTGCGCCGGCTGCGCCTCGATGTCCTGCGGCGAACGCAGCACCGGCAGCATGCTGAAATCGGCGGGATCGAATTCCGCCAGCATCACGGCCAGTGCGGGTTCTTCCAGATACTCCACGCCCGTGGCGCAAACGCCGACCCCCACGCTGCCGGTCCAGTGGGGCACGCCGGTCGCGCTTTTGAAGAATGCCAGGATCGCATCGAGTTCGTCGGCAAAGGTGTCCGACACATACAGGAACCCCAGCGTCGCGCCCGACGGGATCGCACCCAGCTGGCCCATGCAGGCCTGGGCCGCCTGGGTCCAGTCGGGATTCGCGGCGTGGGCGAATTTGAAAGGCGATGTCATGTCTTTAAGTCAGGGAATGCATCCACATAGCGTACCGACCTCTCAGCCGGCAAGCCCATGCGTCAATAGCCCGTCTGGCCGCTGCTCGGCAACTCGCCTTCGCCGAAGAAGTTCCACAGCAGATGGGCGACCACTTCAGGGGCGATCACGGTGTGCTGGTTATGGTTTTCCTGAAGCGCCACCCGCAGCTTCTTGCGCAGTTCGGGATCGCCGGTCAGGTCGAAAATGATGTCCACCTTCGCCCCCATGGTCACCACTTCCATCGCATCCTTGAACACCGGCACCTTGCTATGGCTGAACCCCAATGCAACGGGCGATTCCAGATTGCGGTGCGCAACGGCGACGATCTCCACGTTGACGCCCTCCTCCTGGATCTTCTCCAGAAAATGCTCGGCGAATTTCTCCCCGACTTCACCCAGTCCCAGTAGGGCAACCTTGACGACATGACTCATGAAAGAACTCCTCGTATCAGTTATGGTGGAAACAGTGGACCTGTTTTTTTATTCGCCCATGCGATCCGGATGACCCGGTCGCCTGTCGGCGCATTGTTTGCGCATGGGTAGCATACGGTCCCCGCACGCGCCTGTCGATACTGCGGCCGCCAGTCCCTACGACGCATCGCGCAAGTCTCACCTGTTCACGCCCCATGGGCCGGGGATATGATTCGGCTTATCATTCAAGGCGTCCGTCATGCCCGACATTGCTTCGCTCCACCCGTTCATCACCCCCTATGCCAGCGGCATGCTGGAAACGGCAGATCGCCATCGCATCTACTGGGAAACGTCCGGCAACCCGGATGGCATCCCGGTGCTGTTCGTGCACGGCGGGCCCGGCTCCGGCACCTCGCCTGTGCAGCGGCGGTTCTTCGATCCGGCACGCTACCGCATCGTTTTGTTCGACCAGCGCGGCAGCGGCCGCTCCACGCCGCATGGCGAACTGGCCGACAACACCACGCCGCATCTGATCGCCGACATGGAAGCGTTGCGACGCGAACTCGGCATCGCATCCTGGCTGGTCTTCGGCGGTTCGTGGGGCTCGACCCTGGCGCTCGCCTACGCCGAGGCGCATCCCGAGCACTGCCGCGGGCTGGTGCTGCGGGGTATTTTCCTCTGCCGCAAAAGTGAGATCGACTGGTTTCTCCACGGTATTCGCGTCCTGTTTCCCGAGGCGCAGCGCCAACTCGCCGAATTCATCCCGGAGGACGAACGCCACGATCTGCTGACGGCCTACTATCGCCGCCTCGTCGATCCTGATCCGACCGTGCACCAACCCGCCGCCCATCACTGGGCCACCTTCGAGGCCTCGTGCTCGACCCTGCTGCCCAACCCCGAACTCGTCTCCGCGTTCGGCGACGACAAAAGAGCCCTGTCATTGTCGCGGATCGAAGCGCACTACTTCGTCAACAATATTTTCCTGCCCGACAACAGCCTGCTCGCCAACGTCGATCGCATCCGCGGTATCCCGGCAATCATCGTGCAGGGGCGCTATGACGCTGTCTGCCCCATCGTGTCGGCTGACGAACTCGCGCGTGCCTGGCCCGAGGCCCGCTATGTCATCGTGCCGGATGCCGGACACTCCGCATTCGAGCCGGGGATCGCACGCGAACTGGTCGCTGCGTGCGACCAGTTCGCCCGAACCGGAGTATTCGACTGATGGCCCTGTCTCCCTATGTCTTCGACGCCAGTGCCGAAAATTTCAACCGGCTGGTGCTGGAAAACTCGCACAAGGGCCCGGTGCTGGTGCATTTCTGGACCCCCAAGGCCGGCCCCTGCTTCATCCTGATGCCGCGGCTGGTGAAGCTGGCTGCCGAATACGGCGGCAAGTTCCTGCTCGTCATGCTGAACGCCGACGAACTGCCCGAGCTGGCGCGCCGCTTCAGCGTGAATTCGGTGCCGACGGTGAAATTCTTCTGGCGCGGCGAGGTCGCCCACACCATCCACGGCGCCGACCCCGACAGCAGCTTCCGTGAAGTACTCGATCGCTTCATCGCGGGCGATGCCCACCGCGCTCATGCGCTGGGCGTCGCCGCATGGCAGGCAGGCAATGTGCAGCAGGCGCGCATGCTGCTGGCCAACGCGGCGATGGCCGAGCCCGACAACCTCGCCATCCCGCGCGATCTTGCCAAATTGCTCTGGGCCGAGGGCGAAGGTGAACAAGCCCTGAAACTGCTCGACAGCTTGCCGCCGGAGGCACGGACGGCGCCCGAGATCGCCCGCCTGCACGCGCACCTGAATCTGGCCGAAACGGCCCGGCAGGCGCCGCCGCTGGCCGAGCTCGACGCCCGCCTTGCTCAGCAGCCGGACGATCTGGATGCACATTTCCAGCGTGCAGCTCAGTTGCTGGCTGCAGACCAGTTTGCAACCGCCATGGACGAACTGCTGTGGATCGCGCGAACCGATCGCGGCTACCGCGATGACATCGGCCGTAGCAGCCTGCTCGCACTGTTCGATCTACTGGGCAGCGCACATCCGCTGACGCGCCAATACCGCCAGGCGCTGTCCGAATCGCTGCATTGAAGTTCGACCACCCCGCCTTCGCACCTTATCGATCTTTGATCGATGCGCTGGATCTCGTATGCGCCCAGCCCGCGCCCGGCGCGGATTGCCTCGATGCGCTCAACGCCCAGGCCATCCGCCTCGATACACGCAACGCGCGTGGCCTACCGCTGCGTTTTTTTGCACCCGACGGCCGCCTGTCCGCGCGCGATTACGAAACGCACATCCTGCAGACTGGCCAGGTACCGACCCGCGCCGAGACATGGCACGACGTGCTGAACGCGCTGGTCTGGCTGCGTTTCCCGCGCTTCAAGGCTGCGTTGAATGCGGCCCATGGCAGTGCGATTGCCGGCGAGACCGGGCCAACCCGAGGCCGCCGCCGCGATGCACTGACGGTACTGGACGAGTCCGGCGTATGGGTAATCAGCCGTGATCCGGCATGGCCGGCCCTGCTGTCCGAGCGCGCCTGGCGGCCGCTGTTCTGGGACCACCGGCATGCGGTTGAAACCGCGATGCGATTTGTCGTGGTCGGTCATGCGCTGCTGGAAAAGCTGCTCGCCCCCTACCCGGGGATGACCGGAAAATGCCTGACCTTGATTGCAGCGTCGCTCGACCCCGATGGTGTGGAGGAACTGTCGGTTCGTGCGCTTGCCGGGATCGACTCGCCACGCCAACTCGCACCCTTGCCGGTGCAGGGCATCCCCGGCTGGGACCCGGCCAATGCAAGCGCGGCGTATTACGCCAACCAGGACATCTTCAGGCCGGCGCGCCACCTCTCCTCATGACATGACAGCCCGTGTCCGCCGTATGCGGTTCGCCTCAGCTTGCCGCAGCCGGCAACTCGCCACCTGCCACCCAGGCCTGGGCCATGTCCAGATCGTCGAACAGGCGGATATCCGCCGACATGAACATGCGGTTCACCCACATGCTCCACGCCACCCACTGGTCGCCAGTCAGTATGGCGATACGGCCGAAATCGGTCTTGTGCTCGCGTGAAAACTTCAGTTCCTCCCACGCCACGTCGACACTGAACGACAGCATGTCACGCAGATCGAACAGCAGGTTGACCGTACCCTGGAACTGGATGCCGTAGTTCACTGCCTGCTCAAATTCCTGATAATCGGCCAGGGTAAATTGGCCCATTACGGTGACGGCGATCTGGTTACCCTTGACGTTCAGGCTGATCATGATGTGCTCCTCTGGAAAGTGCTTTCACTATAGCGAATCGGGCGGGGTTGAGGTTGACGCGCGGACTGCCCAGATGCCGGCAATGGCCACGACTGCCATGCCCATCCACGCCATCAGCGGCAGCCGCTCCCCGAACAGCACCACACCGTACAAGGCGGAAAATCCGACCGTGGTATAGGCCAGCGAGCCGACCGTGAGCGTGCGGCCGCGATGATACGCCCGCGTCAACGCCAGTTGCGCGACCGTGGCGGTGGCGCCGATGCCGATCAGCCACGGCCAGTCGGCCCGCTGCGGAATGTGCGACCCGGCCAGCGCCATCCAGGCAGCGCCGCCTGCGGTCGACAGCAGCGTGAAGTAAAACACCACCCGCCATTCGGACTCGCCCAGCTTGCCCAGATTCTTGACGTTGACGTAGGCCACCGCGGCCAGCATCCCTGACGCCAGACCGGCCAACGCAGGCAGCCAGGCCTGACCCTGAACCTGCGGCCGCAACACGAGCAATACGCCGGCGAAGCCCAGCAGTACCGCGCCGACGAGACCGCGCCCGTGGCGTTCGTGCAGCCACCAGGCCGACAAGGCGGCGAGAAACAGCGGGGCCGTGTAATTGAGGGTGACCGCGGTGGCGAGTGGCAGTCGCGACAATGCGTAGAAGAACAGCACCAGTGCAGTGAACCCCGCCAGTCCGCGCCACAGATGGGCGCTGAAACAAGGTGTGGCAAGCGGAGCCCACACCTGACGATGATGGATGGCGATCGCCGCCCAGATCGCCAGCAGGCCGAATGCCGATCGATAGAACACCAGTTCGGCGGGCGAGAAGTTTGCGGAGGCATGCTTCACCAGCACGCTCATCAGCGCGAACAAGGCAGCCGCCACCAGCATCCAGCTCGACTTCATGGCGGACAGACGAAAAAAACGGGCGGCATCGGCCGCCCGCTCGAAATGCTCAACCCTCTCATTTGAGATGCGGCCCGATCTCGCGCCGCAGGAAGGAATGGAAATGCATCATGCCGTCTTCCAGCGGCGACTGGTACGGCCCGGTCTCGGAAATACCCTGCTGGTACAGCGCGCGCCGCCCCTTGTGCATACGCTCGCAGATATCCTCGTCCTCCACCGCGGTCTCATGGTATGCGGCCTGCTCGGCCTCGATGAAGGCGCGCTCGAACAGGGCGATGTCCTCGGGATAGTAGAACTCGACGATGTTGGTGCACGACTCGACCCCGGTCGGCACGATCGACGACACCACCAACACATGCGGATACCACTCAACCATCAGGCCGGGGTAATAGGTCAGCCAGATTGAGCCGTGCGCGGGCGCCTTGCCCTGCTGATACGCCAGCACTTGCTCGTGCCATTTCTGGTAGACAGGGGAACCTGCCTTCGACAAACCACGATTGACGCCCACCGTCTGCACCGACCACCAGTCCCCGTATTCCCATTTCAGGTCATCACAGGTGACGAAATGGCCAAGGCCCGGGTGATACGGCGCGACGTGGTAGTCCTCCAGATACACCTCGATGAAGGTCTTCCAGTTGCAGGCGTAGTGTGTGACCTGTACGCGATCGAGCATGAAGCCCGAAAAATCCAGTTCGCGCGCCGCCTGCATGCCGGCCAGATCGGTCTGCACATCGCGCTTGCCGGCAAACAGCAGGCCCTGCCAGTTCTGTAGACCGGTACGGTTCAGGTTCAGGCAGGGATTGCCGGGAAACTCCGGTGCCCCCATCAGTTTGCCCTGGCTGTCGTAGGTCCAGCGATGGATCGGGCAGACGATGTTGTTGGACGGCAGCTTCCCGCGACCGGTCAGCATCAGCGCCTGGCGATGGCGGCACACGTTGGACAACAACTCGATATTCGTTCCGCCGTTGACCAGCATTCTCGCGCCATCGAACATTTCCAGCGCGTGATAATCGCCCGGCTCGGGCACCATCAATTGGTGGCCCGCATAACCGGGACCCTGCTTGAACAAATGCTCGAGTTCCAGCGCGTAGATGGCCGGATCGAAATACCAGGAAACTGGCAACTGAGGCGAAGTTAGCGACAAGGCGCTGGATTCGGCGAGATCGCTCATGGCGTACCCTACTCAAAACCAAGCCCCCTCCAGTAATGACACTGGAGCGGCAAGTAAATGACCCACCGGATTTAGAGCGTGGTTGCTGACGTTTTGGCGTCTTGGCGACCACGGCCTCCCCCGCCCCTTGAGGGGTGCGGGTACGGATGACCCCCCGTCAGACGAAGGTATCGCCTGGCAGGGAAAGCGCGAAATTCTAGCATAGCCGCATACCCGGGGAGGCGCCTCAACGCTGAATTTGTTAAAGTATCGTCCTTTCTCCGCCGGGTTCGATATTCATGGCCAAGTCCCGCGCCGCCACGCCCCCCAAAGATTACGAGTCCGCACTGGCCGAACTGGAAGCCATCGTGGCCGAAATGGAATCCGGCCAGTTGCCATTGGAAGCCTCGCTGACGGCCTACAAGCGCGGCGCCGAGCTATTGCAATACTGTCGCCTGCAGCTCGCCGATGCCGAGCAGCAGGTGAAGATTCTGGAAAATGGGGCCTTGCTGCTTTTCAAGACCGAAGACACCGATGACTGATTTTTCCGCCTGGACCCAGGCATGCCAGACGCGCATGGAAAGCGTGCTGGCCGAGTGGCTCCCGCCATCCAGCATTGCCCCGCAACGCCTGCACGAGGCCATGCGCTATGCCGTCCTGGGCGGCGGCAAGCGCGTGCGTCCACTGCTGGCATTCGCCGCGGCCGACGTCACGGGCGCCGCCTCTGAACGCGTGCAGCACGCCGCGGCGGCGGTCGAACTGATCCACGCCTATTCGCTGGTGCACGACGACATGCCGGCGATGGATGACGACGCGCTGCGACGCGGCAAACCCACGGTGCACGTCGAGTTCGACGAAGCGACCGCACTGCTGGTGGGCGATGCCCTGCAGAGCCTGGCGTTCGACATCCTCGCATCGCGGGCGCTCGCCGACGATGCGGCGACGCAGCTGAAGATGGTGCAGCTACTGGCACAGGCAGCCGGCTCGCGCGGCATGGCCGGCGGCCAGGCGATCGATCTGGCCAGCGTCGGCAAACCGCTCGACCTGACCGAACTCGAATTCATGCACATCCACAAGACAGGCGCGCTGATCCGCGCCTCGGTGCTGTTGGGTGCGCAGTGCGGCACGCTATCCGACACGACCGCCGCCGCGCTCGACCATTACGCCAAGTGCATCGGCCTCGCCTTCCAGGTGGTCGACGACGTGCTCGATGCCGAGGCCCCCACTGCGACGCTGGGCAAGACCGCGGGCAAGGACGCGGCCAACAACAAACCAACCTACGTCAGCCTGCTCGGGACAGCACGCGCACGCGAACTCGCGCAGGAGCTGCGCGCCGATGCCCACGCCGCACTGGCCGAGCTTGGGCCGCCCGCAGCACGCTTGCGCCAGCTGGCCGACTTCGTCATCGAGCGGACGTTCTGACATGCCCACGTCCCTGCTCGACACCGTCAATTCGCCGGACGAACTGCGCACGCTGTCGCCTGCCGACCTGCCCAAACTCGCCAACGAACTGCGCGAGTTCCTGGTCAATTCAGTCGGCCAGACCGGCGGCCATCTCGCCTCCAATCTCGGCACGGTGGAACTCACGATCGCCCTGCACTATGTATTTGACACCCCGCGTGACCGCATCGTATGGGACGTCGGCCATCAGACCTACGCCCACAAGATTCTGACCGGTCGTCGCGCCGGGATGGCCGGCCTGCGCCAGCCGGGCGGCATCGCCGGATTCCCGCGTCGCGCCGAAAGCGCGTTCGACGCCTTCGGCGCCGGCCACTCCAGCACGTCGATCTCGGCGGCACTCGGCATGGCCGAAGCCTTTCATCAACTGGGTAGCGACCAGCGCGCCGTGGCCATCATTGGCGATGGCGCGATGACTGCTGGCATGGCGTTCGAGGCGCTCAACAACGCCGGGGCAACCGATCTCCCCCTGCTAGTGGTGCTGAACGACAATGACATGTCGATCTCGCCCAATGTCGGCGCGCTCAACAACTACCTGGCGCGGCTGATGTCGGGCAAGTTCTATGCGGCGGCACGCCGTGCCGGCGAGAAAGTGCTGTCCGTCGCCCCGCCGATCCGCGAACTCGCCAAGCGCGCCGAGGAACACATGAAAGGCATGGTGACGCCGGGCACCTTGTTCGAGGAATTCGGCTTCAACTACATCGGTCCGATCGACGGCCATGACCTCGACGTACTACTGGACACGCTCTCCAACATCAAGCAGCTCAATGGCCCGCAATTCCTGCATGTGGTCACCCGCAAAGGCAAGGGCTACGCGCCCGCCGAAGCCAATCCCTGCCTGTATCACGGCGTATCGCGTTTCGACCCCGCTGCGGGCGTCGCGGAAAAAACCGGTGGCAAGCCAACCTACACGCAAGTATTCAGTGACTGGCTGTGCGACATGGCCGCTGCCGACACGCGACTGGTCGGCATCACCCCCGCGATGCGCGAGGGCTCCGGCCTGGTGCGCTTTTCGCAGGACTACCCCAAGCGCTATTTCGATGTCGGCATCGCCGAACAGCATGCACTGACCTTTGCCGCCGGCCTCGCCTGCGAAGGCATCAAGCCGGTGGTGGCGATCTACTCCACCTTCCTGCAGCGCGCCTACGACCAGTTGATCCACGACGTCGCCCTGCAGAATCTGCCGGTGATGCTGGCGATCGACCGTGCCGGCCTGGTCGGCGCAGACGGCCCCACCCATGCCGGGAGCTTCGATCTCTCCTTCCTGCGCTGTGTCCCCAACATGCTGATCGCCGCGCCGTCGGACGAGAACGAATGCCGGGCACTCTTGACCACGGCCTTCCTGCACGAAGGCCCTGCGGCAGTGCGCTATCCGCGGGGCAGCGGAGTCGGCGCCACGATCGACGCCGGGCTTGACGCCGTCGAGATCGGCAGAGGCGTGCTGCGGCGGCGCGGCCATGACGTGGCGCTGATCGCCTTCGGCAGCCTGGTTGCACCCGCCCTTCAAGCTGCCGAGGCACTCGACGCCAGCGTGGCCGACATGCGCTTCGTGAAGCCGCTGGATCTGGACCTGCTGCGCGAACTGGCGCACGGTCATCGCCTGCTCGTCACACTGGAGGAAAACGTGGTGGCGGGCGGGGCCGGTGCCGGCGTGGCCGAGGCGCTGGCCGAACTCGGTGTCATCATGCCGATCCTGCATCTGGGCCTGCCCGACACCTTCATCGAACATGGCGACCCCACCAGGATGCTGGCCGACTGCGGACTCGATGCCGCAGGCATCGAGCATGCCGTCCGTCAACGGATAACCCTATTACCCGAGTAGTTTACTCAACTATTCCGGCAGTTTATACTTAGTCTAAACTGCATCGATACCAAGGAGCCTGCCATGAACCAGATTTGCGATACCGCCGTTTGCATGCCGGACGTGCAAAGTTCGGCCGACACGCGGCAAATCGCCATCAACAAGGTCGCAGCACACCATCGCCACCTTCAACATGTACGTGTTCCTGCCGCACAACTTCAAGGGCACGCACATGTCGCGCTTCATCGAAATCCTCAACACGCGCGAGCGCGAGATTTCGGTGGAGAACTTCGAGGGCATGCTGCGTCAGATGGTCGAACGCCTGGAAGCCGAATCGGGCTACATCGAAATGAGCTTCCCCTACTTCGTCAACAAGGCCGCGCCCGTCTCCGGCGTGCAGAGCTTGCTCGACTATGAGGTCACCTTCATCGGTGCGATCGAGAACGGCGCGTACACCCACACCACCAAGGTGCTGGTGCCGGTGACCAGCCTGTGCCCGTGTTCGAAGAAAATTTCCGAGTATGGTGCGCACAACCAGCGCTCGCACGTCACCGTCACCGCGAAGACCAACGGCTTCCTGTGGATCGAGGACCTGGTACGCAAGGTCGAGGATCAGGCCTCGTGCGAACTGTTCGGTCTGCTGAAGCGGCCGGACGAGAAATACGTCACCGAACGCGCCTACGACAATCCGAAGTTCGTCGAAGACATCGTGCGTGATGTCGCCGCGGCGATGAACGCCGAACCGCTGATCGATGCGTATGTCGTGGAAGCCGAAAATTTCGAGTCCATCCACAATCACAGCGCCTATGCCGTGATCGAACGCGACAAACAGATCCAGGCGTAAAGCGCTGGCCCCGTTTGCGGCGCAGGCTAACGTTAAACGCCGCGACCGGAGCCACACGCGAAACCGGCCCGCTCCCAACCCGAACCCATCAAAACACAAGGCCTGCATTGCAGGCCTTGTGTTTTGATGTCAACGAATAATCAGTAACGCTGCGTCAGCGTCATCGTCTGGCCATCGCGCTTCATTTCCATCCGGTTCAGGAAGCTCATCCCCAACAACGGCACGTTCAGACCGGTTTCCACCACCATCCCGTCCACCTGGTTGACCGAGATCCCGCCGACCTTGACCGTATTGAACTTGACGCGCCACGCAGGCACCACACCCGCCGCAGTCCCCACACCGACCGGCTGGCCCGACCGGTAGTCGATCCCGATACGCTTGGCCTCGGCTGCACTGATGGCGATGGCGGTAGCACCCGTATCGACCAGAAAGGTCATCGGATATCCGTTGAGCGCACCTGCCGCCGCGAAATGACCACGCGCGTCGGCCGTGAGGGAAATGCTCGGGCGGCTGTCCGTCGCCGTAAGCTGGCGCTGTCGGAATCCGCGGAGACCAGTTTCACGCCCTGGATCGTTTGCCCCGCACTGAGGGTACGCGGTTTACCGCCGTCGATACTGACGATCGCCTTGTCCTTGAACAGGCCCACCACCGATATGCTTGTGGCCCAGACGGTTGTGCAGGCCAGCCCGCCAGCAGCTATCATCATCGCGACCGTTTTTTTCTTGAGAGGCATCATGCGTCCTGTTCTGGTTTTCCGTCATTCGCCCACCGAGGGGCCGGGGTATTTCACCACATTCCTGGATCGTCACGGCATTCCTTGGCAACTGGTGCGCGTCGACGCCGGCGACAGCGTGCCTGAAAACCTTAACGGCGCTTCAGGCGTCTGCTTGATGGGCGGCCCGATGAGCGTCAATGACGATCTGCCCTGGATCCCGCCCCTACTGGCGCTGATCCGCCAGGCGGTCGCCTCGGACATTCCGGTGATCGGCCATTGTCTGGGTGGCCAACTTATGTCCAAAGCGCTGGGCGGCACGGTCGGCGCCAATCCAGTCAAGGAAATTGGCTGGGGCGACGTTCGCATCACCGACGCCGATGCCGCGCGCTCCTGGCTGGGCGACACCACGCAGCCCATGCTGGCATTCCACTGGCACGGCGAAACCTTCACCCTGCCGCCGGGTGCCACGCGCCTTCTCGACAGCGCCTTCTGCGTCAACCAGGCTTATGTGCTCAACGACCGCCATATCGGCATGCAATGCCATGTCGAAATGACGCCCGAACTCGTCGCCAGCTGGTGCGACAACGGCGCCGACGAAATCGCCGCCAGCGACAGTCCCGGTGTGCAGTCGCCCGATGCGATCCAGGCGGATTTGCCAGCCCGCACCGCCCGTCTGCATGAACTGGCGGACAAAATTTATTCCCGCTGGATTCAAGGGCTTAGAAAATAATCGCAAGACCGCCCCGGGAAGACGCTGGACAGCCACATCGCGCGGCGTAGGATAGACGGCGGAGTCATATCCAGTCTTACAGCATCACCTGAATACCTGAAACAGGAAATATTGGAGGATTTATGCAGAACGTGGATTACGCCAATTTCGATTTCGGCGAGCGCCTGAACGGTTTCATCAACGAAGTGATGAATTTCGGCGGCGCGCCGCGAACCGAAGCCGACCTTACCGAAGGCCAGAAGGTCTTCGTGCGCGCAGTCAAACGCGAAATGGTCAAATATGCTGACCCCAACCGCCACGGCTACCCGCATAACCTGCTGGAGCAGATGGAATCCTTCACCCGCACCGTAGGCGACCTGCACAACTCCTACTTCGACTCGGGTATGCGCAAGGTCAGCGACTGTCTCTACAATCGCTGGAAAATGCTTTACGAAGAAACCAAAAAGCTGGCCGCGGCCGGCGGCGATACCAAACCCGCCTGGGTCGATGTCATCAAGACCGAGCAAACCGACATGCCAGCCTTCTTTGACGCATAACGATTTGTTTTTGAATGAAAAAGCCCGGGTAATCCGGGCTTTTTCATTTTTGCGATTAATATCAAACCTGCTTATCCTCAAATAAAAATAAAGGATTATTCAGGGCTCCCCCCCGGTGCTATTCTGCCCAGACTCTAATACCCCCATACAGTCTGAGGAGACAGCATGTCCAAACTGGTACGCCCCCATGGCGGCGGTGAACTCAAACCCCTGCTACTGACGGGCGACGCACTCGTCGCCGAAAAAGCCCGCGCAGCCTCGCTGCCCAAGCTCAAGATGAGCTCGCGCGAAACCGGCGACCTCATCATGATGGGCATCGGCGGCTTCACCCCGCTGGACGGCTTCATGACCAAGTCCGACTGGCAGGGCGTCTGCGACGGCTACAAGATGGCAAACGGCCTGTTCTGGCCCATCCCAGTCACCCTCTCGACCGACGACGAGGCCATCAAGGACGGCGACGAGATCGCCCTGGTCGACGGCGAATCCGGCGAGATCATGGGCACCATGAAGGTGACCGATAAGTACACCATCGACAAGGCGCACGAGTGCATGCAGGTCTACAAGACCACCGATCTCGAGCACCCCGGCGTCAAGATGGTCATGGCGCAGGGCAAGTACAACTTGGCCGGCCCGGTCAAGGTCCTGTCCACCGGCACCTTCAAGGAAGAATACGGCGACCAGTTCATGACCCCGGCCGAGACCCGTGCCCTGTTCGAGAAGCTGGGCTGGTCCAAGATCGCGGCATTCCAGACCCGCAACCCGATGCACCGCTCGCACGAATACCTGGCCAAGATCGCCATCGAGACCATGGACGGCGTGCTGGTCCACTCGCTGCTGGGCGCGCTGAAGCCGGGTGACATCCCCGCCGAAGTGCGTTCCGAAGCGATCAGCGTGCTGGTCGAGAACTACTTCGCCCCCAACACCGTGATCCAGGCTGGCTACCCGCTCGACATGCGCTATGCCGGACCGCGCGAGGCCCTGCTGCACGCCCTGTTCCGTCAGAACTACGGCTGCTCGCACCTGATCGTCGGCCGGGACCACGCTGGCGTCGGTGACTATTACGGCCCGTTCGACGCGCAGAAGATCTTCGACGAGATCCCCAAGGGCTCGCTCGAAACGCAGAATATGAACATCGACTGGACCTTCTGGTGCAAGAAGTGCGGCGGCATGGCCTCGCAGCGTACCTGCCCGCACACCAAGGACGACCGCATCCTGCTGTCCGGCACCAAGGTGCGCTCGATGCTGTCCGAAGGTCAGGACCTGCCGGTCGAATTCAGCCGCCCGGAAGTCGCGAAAGTGCTCCAGAAGTACTACGCTGGACTCTCGGCCGAACAAAACGTCAAGATCGAGTTGAAAGGTCACTCGGCGGCATGATGATTTTTGCGGACGGTCCACGGACCGTCCGTTTTTCTGCGCCGCACTGTGGCCAGAAAAGAGTTTTAGGACACGAGCCTACCGGAAGCGGATTCGCGAGTCGCCCCGGCCAAGGACGGGTTCAGTTCTAAGCGGACCGCGACGTACGCGGATTGTTAGCTAACTTTAGGAGACTGTAATGCCAACCTATGTTCGTACCGACAAGTGCGACGGTTGCAAGGGTCAGGACAA